>JAGYLD010000079.1 GCA_018401355.1 Bacteroidales bacterium | reverse complement strand
TAAAAAATATCAATATAATCAAAATTTATTTACAGTTTATCATATTAACAATCACCTTTCCTACTTTTTTATTCCACAAAACATCGTATAAGTATAAAATCCGCTGTATCCCTCATTATTCAATACATTTTCTGGTGAGGAGGGATCACAAAGATGCTTAAATTTCTGAACATCCATAACTTCCAGTTCTTTTTCCGCAGAACCCCACAGCATGTCAAACAGAATACTAAGTGATTTTTTATCATTATCGCTAAGTGGTGTATTGATATCACACAGGAAGGTACGGCTGATGGTGTCTCTAAATCCCGAAAATTTTAGCCAGTTCCTTACATTCATAATATGATTGAGGGGATCACCCCCCTCTGCAAAAGGCGCTGTTGCCGAGCTTGTGGTATTAAGTCTGGCTTCCAGGATGGGATATCCCGGAAGCAGTTTCTGGCTCGTCCAATAAAGGATATACATCTTGCCGCCCGGTTTTAAAACCCGGTAAAACTCATTCATGATCCCCATCGGCTCTTCAGAAGGACAACCCAATTCTTTCGGACCAGGCCAGATTGTATCCACACTCCATATCCAGTCGAAAACCTGATCTTCAAAAGGAAGCTCATTGATATCCCCGTGGATGTATTCGAGGTTTTCTGAATTATTATTATGTTCAGCATATTCCAGGAACTCCTTTGAAATATCCAGACCAGTAACATGCCCACCTTCCCCGGTTTCTTCTGCCAGCATCCTGGTAAAAGTACCGATACCACTACCGGCATCAAGGCCATGGCTGTTCTTTGGGATCCTTATCTGGCTGAGGACCGTCTCAAACAACGGCACCCTGAACTCTGTCAGCATTTTATAAACAGCCAGATCCTCAGAAAACTCCAGTTGTCCGTTTTCCATAATGGGGTTTTATTTCATTTTGATATAATGTTCAAGCAGGATGACCGCTGCATCCGCAAAAAGTATGACCAGGAATGCAAGTTCTTTTCTCAGCTTTGGCCATGAAATTATCCCAATAAGCCCCATTACCACCGTAACAAATGCACCAATCAGGGCATTCCCGTGCCAGTGGTTCAATACCCAAATCCAGTAAAGAAAAATCCCGGCCGACATAATGCAAATGATGATCCTGCTCCAATAGGATTTTCCTTTGACTGCCAAACCATAAACAAATGCAATTGCTACGAAACCCATATACAGGTATATCCCTGTCAATTTAGAGGTCAATTGCGGCCAAATTACCAGGACAATGCCCAGTATCATACCATAAGTGATTAAAGCCGGTATTAACTTCCAATACCTGAATGACCAGTATAAAGCAAACAATGCAGCAACGCCTAAAATAATTTCTAAAATCATGTTAATTTATTATTTATGTTATTGAACTCCAAATACTTTAGCGCCAGGCAACAGCTTGTTTGAAAAATCAAATAGCGCCATATTCTCCCATGGTGAACCATCCTGGGATTGTTGTCCGTCAAACGCCACCCATTCCGGCGCCCAATAGCAAATGCCAATGCATCCTGCCACTGTGGATATTTCTCTTAGTTTCAACAGAAACTCTTTTTGTCCCTCAAAAGATGCAGGAAATTCAGGAAGGATCAACTGATCTTCCTGTATTGCAATTTTCCCATAAGGAAACAGCAAGCCCGGATTGATCTCATTTCCAATCTGGATGATATCAGGTTTTATGCCTTCAACAATTCTTGAAGTATAATTATATACACTATCGATTAAAGCATCAAAGGGTATTTCCTGCCAGTCAGCAGGTGTCACCTGTTTTTCAGGATCTGCCCATGAATCGGAATAATGAACGGTCAGCCACACCAGCAATCCCTCAGAATGAACCTGTTCAGCAAAAAGCTTCACTTCATCAAAGGAAGAATGCTCATCCTCCGGCCGGTACCATAACCGTATCCTGACAGCATTTAATCCCTGATCCTTAAAAATTGAAAGGGCATCCATTTCTCCGGAGGCATCATTAAAAAAAATGGTTCCTTCCTGTTCAAGCATAGGAAGGAAAGACAGATCAGCACCACGGATGAAGTCATCATCGATGCTCCCTGCCGGAGCAGATCTATTGGATTCAGAACATGAAATTAACATTAGGAAGGCCAGTGCATAAATGGCCTTTCTTTCTGAAATGAGCATTTCCATAACTAAGTTTTAAAAAACTAAGTTACGAACAAAATGGGTTGGGATGCAATATCAAATTACTAATTACTCATCACTCATCGACAATCGGCTAATAGATTGCGCGATTGAGGAGATTGCGGGATGTATGAGATATTTGATGGTTTTGATATGCCGGTATATACCATTGTACCACCGGTTTATCAAACCATCTCAACCTCAACGCCGGTTTTTCGGATTTCAGCAGCAAATGGATTTCCTTTTTGAAAGTCATCAGATGAAATTGGATGAGGTTCAATCCTGGTATCGATCTGGGAAGCCAAAATCATTAATTTAACCTGGAGATCAAATCTTTCAGAATCATCTAATCTTTTAAATACAATAGCTAAATCTATGTCACTATCTTCATTCATTCTGCCATTAACATAGGATCCAAAAAGATATGCAGATTCAATGTTATCAAAACTCTTTTTAATTAAAGTAATATATTCAATTATTGATTGATCTGTTGCTTTATCCATTTTTTTAAATCTAAAACCGTTTGTATCCAATGAGTTGTAAATTCCATTGTACATCGCTTTTTAAAGCTCAGTTTGTAATCATCGTACCTTGCATTAATATTAAATGCGGTTATTGTTAAAAGCTGATTTTTGGTTTCATCCGGTAATTCCAATTCAGCCTTCCTGCCAGCCGCAACAAATTATGAATATAAGGCGGATAGCTGTTTTTTACCTTAATATAATATGCTTTCAGCAATTTTTCTAACATCAGATGTCCGATGAATAAAGACCAATGATATCTTTTTGAATGGAACAGGGTCATCATTGTTTCATAATCATCCTCTGCATCATCCATCAAATATTGTGTCATTCCGTCTCGATTAAACTCATTGGTATCCATAAGTCCAAAGATACAAAATTATAAGCTGTTATGTCCATAACTGAAACTACAGATATCTGCCAATGGAATTATCTTCTGACTTCAACACTCCTTGCTCGTTGCTCATTATTCGAAATGAACTTACGATCAAGGATTAACGCTTCCATTCGTCAGGACAGGCTCAGTACTGATTGTTGAAGTTTTCTGATAAAAAGGCGATGGGCGCTAGGACTCCATCCCGTAGAATGGCATCCCTTAAAAATTACTAATCACTCACCACACCCAAACCACCTACCCCCACCCAAACATCCAGAGTCCAGAATCCAGAATCCAGCCTCCAGCCTCCAGAATCTTTCTCCCAAAATATCTCACCAAATTACCATCACGCAAAAAATATTCCCCAAAGCAATCCGTTCTCTAAACACATTCCTGTTAATAAGTAAATCGTTCCTGTTGAAGAAAGCGTACGCATTTTTTTAATTTTGTTGCTCAACCTAAATTTTCACGCATGTATAAAGGCATTCTTTATTCCGTGACGGTCATGCTGGCTTTGTTTTTCAGCATCAACGCCGGCAGATCACAACAAACAGCTGTTTACCAGGACCCGCAGGCAAGCTATGATTTAGGCATAGCGCTTTTTACACACGAAAAATACGGCGCTGCCCAACAACAATTCCAGAAGATCATCCTGGAGGAAAACGACCCGAAAAGCCTGTTGAACGCAAACGCGCAATATTATGATGCCGTTTGCGCCCTCGAACTCGAAAACAATGATGCGGAATATAAGATCCGCAATTTCATCAAAAACCATCCTGAAAACACCAATACACAACTGGCTTATTTTCAACTGGGGAAACATTTATTTAAGACGGGGGACTATAACGGAGCCCTTGAAGCTTTCCGGGAAACAGACCGCTCCAGCCTTAGCAGGGATGAAAAACTGGAGTTTTACTTTAAAACCGGTTTTTGCTATTATCGACAGGAAGATTATAACCGTGCAAAAATCGAGTTGCGTAAGCTTTTAAACAGTGACAATCCTTTTAAGAATTCAGCCACTTACTATTATGCCCATATTGCTTACCTGGAAGGCAATTATGACATGGCGCTGGATTATTTTGAGAAAATCAGGGATGACAGGCTTTTTAGGAAAACCATTCCGCTTTACCTCGTTCATATTTATCATGCACAGGGGAAATATGATAAAGTCATTGAAGAAGGAGTTCCTATGTATGAATCGGCATCAAGCAGGTACAAGGGAGAACTGGCACACCTCATTGGAGACGCCTATTATCAGCTCCGCAACTATGAGGAGGCCCTGCCCTATCTGGAATTATACAGCAGGACCGCCAGAAGAAGCATGACAAGGGAGGACAATTATGAATTGGCCTACACATATTACGAGTTAAAACAGTACAGGAACGCAACAAGCTTTTTGCAACAGGTTGCAGGAGAAGATGATGCATTATCGCAAAATGCCTATTACTTGCTCGGATACTGTTATTTACAAGAAGACCAAAAACAATTTGCCTCAAATGCTTTTGCCTCTGCCAGTGAAATGGATTATGACAAGAACATCCAGGAAGATGCACTTTTCAACTTTATTAAGCTAAGCATGGAGATCAGCAAAGATCCTTACAATACGGCAATCAAGAACCTTGAAACTTATATCCGGGATTATCCTGATTCCCCAAAAAGAAATGAAGCCTATCAATACCTTGCCAACCTTTATCTTTCTACAAGAAATTATAAAAATGCATTGGAATCTATTGAAAATATCCAATTCAGAAATGATGTCCTGAACGAAGCCTATCAAAAGATCCTTTATTACCGGGGTGTAGAATTATTTAACCAGAGCTCTTTCCAGGAAGCCATTGCCATGTTCAAAAAATCAGCCGATAATGCGGTTGATGCTGCTTTGGCTGCAGAAGCTGATTTCTGGATCGCAGAATCATTTTACAGGCTGGGAAATTACTGGGGAGCCATGAAATACTTTAAACAGTTCCTGAACTCTCCTTATTCCAAAGATTCAGAATACAAGCACAAATCTTTGTATAATCTCGGTTATGTTTACTTCAAAAGGGATGATTATGCCAATGCGGTTATCTATTTCAAGCGTTATATCAATGAAATCGGAGGTGCCTCAAAAATGGCCAATGATGCACTGATCCGAATAGCCGATTGTTATATGATCAGTAAAGATTTTGGCAATGCCATCAGTTACTATGACAAGGCCTTACAGATCAATAAGATTGAATCAGACTATGCCTTGAATCAAAAAGCAACCGCCCAGGGGGCACTTGGAAGGTTCAACGATAAGATAAAAACCCTGAATGCATTGATCAGGAACTATCCCCGCTCAAACCTTGCCGATGATGCAAAATTTGAGATTGCCAACACCTACCTTATCCTGAACAACAACGCCAAAGCCCTGGAATACTTTGACAAGCTGGTCAGGGAACATCCCAGGAGCAACCTGGCCATTGAAGGATTGCTCAAAACTGGTCTGATTTACTATAATGACAACAAAAACAACAACGCAATCAATGTCCTGAAAAAAGTCATTCGTGATTATCCCGGAACGGCTGAAGCCAGGCAGTCCCTTGCAAGCTTGAGAAATATCTACATCGACATGAACCGGGTAGATGAATATTACGAATTCGCCAACAACCTTTCTTTTGCCAGCGTTTCTGCCAATGAACAGGACTCCATCACTTACATTGCAGCAGAAAATATTTATATGGAAAACAATTGTGATGATGCCATCACTGCATTTTCATCTTATCTTGAAAAATTTCCCAATGGATATTTCTCACCCAACGCCAGTTATTATATGGGCGAATGCCTGAAACGAAAAGGTGCTGAAGAAGAAGCACTGACAGCTTTCGAAAAAGTGATAGAGCTCCCCCGGAGCAGGTTTACTGAAAATGCATTGTTATTTGCGTCAGGGTACAATTTAGAGAAAGAGGAATATGAAAAAGCACTGAAGCAATTTACATCATTGGAAGAGATCGCTGAAAACAAGCAAAACCTCCTTGAATCTTATGTCGGTCAGATGCGATCATATTTTGCCCTGGAAAAATTTCAAAATGCCCGCGATGCTGCCTTGAGACTGCTGAAAACTGAAACAGTTTCAAACGACCTTATCAATGAAGCCCATATCACACTGGCCAGATGTCATTTTAATCTCGGCGACCTCAATTCGGCTCAATATGAATATTCCATCACAGAAAAACTCACTGATTCCGAATGGGGCGCCGAATCACAATATCAAATGGCATTCATTGCCTATTCAACCGGAAAGTATAATGAAGCAGAAGAATTGATATTCCAGTTGGCAGATAAATATGGTGCCTATGATGACTGGGTCGCAAAAGGTTTTATTCTGCTTGCAGATGTCTATATAAAACTGGATAATGTTTTCCAGGCCAAACAAACACTCCAAAGCATCATCGAGAATTACAAAGGACCTGAACTCAAGCAAATTGCAGAAGAAAAGCTCAGGGACATAACAGTACAGGAAGAGCAACAAAATAATCAATAAATATAATGTTTATGCGCAATAAACCTGCATATTATTGGCTCATTGGGTTAACCATCAACCTCTTATTTTCACTCAATGTCTTTTCACAGGGAAGAAATGAGGAGGTTACCATTATTGCACCATATAAACCAACCATCTCGGATGCATTCAAAATAAACATGAACCCAAAAATTGATTTCCAGGAAACCCAGATGCCGGAACTGGAATATTCTATCACACCGGTAAAGGAACACACCACAATAACACCTGAGCCTGTTGATGCCACGCATAAACCATATGAACCCTATAAAACCCTGAAAAGAAATTTCGTCAGGGCCGGATTCGGGAACTATACCACACCCTATTTTGAGTTCTTTGCCAACAGCAGACAATCGGATGAGCATGCATTGGGGGTGCATCTGAAACACCTGTCTTCAAGCGGAGAAATTAAAGATTATGCCAACAGTGGCTACAGTAAAAATAAGGCCAATGTTTTCGGTAAGAAATACCTTGACAACCATGTGCTTGGTGGCGAACTTAGTTATAATCGGCATTCCGTCCATTATTATGGCTACAAACCCGATGACTTTCCAAACATCAGCATTTCCAATGATGACCTGAAACACAGGCTTCAAACCATCGGTGCAAATGCCTACTTTAAAAGCACCTATTCAGGTGAGGATGCTTTTAACCATTTCACCGGGATTAAATACTATTATTTCTCTGATAATTGGGAAACATCTGAGCAAAATATTCTATTCACAGCAGGATTAAACAAACGCTTTGAATGGTTCGACATCACAGAATATCAAACTGTTGGGTTGGATGTAGATGTGGATTATTTCATCAACGATGACAGCGTCAGTTCATACTCCGGAGGCTTGATTACGGCCAGACCATTTCTTAGAACTGATTTCAATCAATACCGCTTTTATATTGGCGCTGACATGACCTTCCGGACCGATTCTGCCTCTGAATTTCACCTTTACCCTATTGCCAAAGCAGAGGTTGACTTTATCGAAGATGCTCTTACAGGATATGCATCCATTGGTGGCGGCATAAAAAGAGCATCCTACAAGAACCTGAGCGATGAAAATCCTTTTATCCTTCCAATCGTCCCGATGGATTATGTAAACGAGCAGTTCAATTTTTCAGCAGGAATACTTGGCAACATCTCTGAAAAAGTAAACTTCCATATCATGGCAGAAAACAGCACCGTCAAAAACCTTCCATTGTTTGTTAACGATACAAGCAATCTAATGGAAAACACTTTCACAGTACTATATGATGACGCCAATGTCTTTCATTTTAAAGCTGCTGTCAGTGCCAATACTTCAGAATCACTGCGCCTGAACATATATGCAGATCTATTTAATTATTCCATGAAAGATGAAGAGAAAGCCTGGCACAGACCTGGATTTAGAGCTGGTATTCATGCCCAGTATTCGATCAGGAAGAAATTCATCCTTGGCACTGGAATTATTTTTACAGGACCAGTTTATGCCAGGATATTCGACCAGCAAAATAATGTGGAAAAAGAACAAATTGATGCCTGGGCCGACCTCAACCTGTCATTTGAATACAGGATAACAGAATCTTTTTCAGCATTCCTGAACCTGAATAATATCCTGAACAATGGTTATATGAAATGGTACAATTACCCGGTTCAACAATTCAATGTTCTTGGAGGTATCGGATTTGCATTTTAGGTGAATTATATCACAATTTAAGTATATTTGGTTTCAGGTATCTCTTTGAAACAGATTTTACATGGGTTTAAAACTGCGCATTCCAATTTTTTTATTGTTGACTTCGCTTATATTGTCATGTTATGCCCAGTTTCCATTTTCCCTTCATTATACTGTAAATGACGGTCTCCCAAGCTCTGAAATACTTGACATTTCTCAGGATAATGATGGAAACATATGGTTTGCCACAGCATACGGTTTATGCAGCTTCAATGGGTATGAGTTTAAAACTTATACAGTCCCTGAAATTCCTGATCAGTCATTCATCCTGATACAAAAAGGTAAAAACAATAAACTCTGGTTTCTATCCTATACCGGTTATCTGTGTTTTTTAAAAGACAGGAAACTTTATAGCTATCAGTATAATGATACCCTTCAAAAACTGGCAGGAAAAGATTTTCTTCATTCGGTAAAAGTTGACGAAAAGGACAGGGTATGGTTTAGAGGAAAAGAAAAAAACCAGATCATTTGCTTATCAGGAGATACTATACATTCTGCTGATACAGTAAAACATTTCTACTCCTGGCATCCCCTGGTATTTTATAATTTTTTTCAAAGAGATCAGGATAAAGAACCGGTAAAAACCCTTTTTAAAATATGTCAGAACATATCTTATCCTCAATTAAGGCCTGAAGCTGAACTTTATCAAATTAAAGACCAACTTTACAAACTGACCTACGACAATAAACTTTGCCACCTTGGAAGAGCCAATCCACAAAAAAATCATAAAATCAACAATGTTGACATCTTCGAAGAACCTAATGGAAACATATGGATAAGAAAAAACCTGAAAGGCGCCTTATTCTATCCCAGAGGTGATTTATTACATTCTCAGCAATACCTTGCAGATAAGCGTCTTACCAGGATTATGAAAGATCGTGAAGGCAATTATTGGTTCGCTACAGAAGGTGAAGGGGTATACCTGGTGCCTTCATTCCAGTTCAACATATTTCCATATTCAGGCACATCAGTTTCCAGTGATAATATCATTGCGTTTGATTTTCGGAAAAATAATATCATTTTTTCCACAAATGATAACAAAACTTACAGTGCTTCTATCAAAGATGGATTAATAAAAAACCCACAACCTTTTATCCTGGATGACATGAATGTTTATGGCAGGGATATTCTCTGGCAAAAAAATGGCCATGTGTGGATAATTCAATCCAACTATCTAAGATACAATACATCAGGCACACCCCTTCCATTGAATATGGTTATTTTGCACAAACCTTATGAAGCTATTGAGCTCTCTGATGGATCCGTAGCTATTGCCACAATCCAGGGCTTTTATATATACAGGAATGGCAAACTGGTGTTTGACTCAAGGAAAGATACCTTCCTGGAGCATATTCAGGCAATATACCAGGATGCCAGAGAAACACTATGGCTGGGAACTGTTACAGGATTGTACAGCTATAAAAATGGAAAATATAAATACTGGGGAAATGAATCTAAAATTTTAGCAGGAAGGATATCTAAGATAAACGGAAATGATGAGGAAACCTGGGTTGGAACAAGAGAAAATGGTATTGCCATTATAAACAATGATGATATCATATTTATCAATGCTGACGACGGTATGAACAGTAATGTGATTAAGTCTATGCTCATAACGGATACCATTTCCTGGATCGGCACCAACAAAGGCCTCAGTAAAGTACTTGCAGGATCCCATCCGGTAATCATAGAAAACTATACTGTTTGGGATGGATTGCCATCCAATGAAATAAACGATATTACCATGCATGGTTCATACTTATGGGTAGCAACCAACAAGGGTATTGCATCCATTAAGAATGGTAATATTATTAAACCACAAATCCCTCCCTCACTCATGCTGAATGGCATAAACATCAATCAACATGATACATTACTGTTAAATTCCTATAACCTAAAACCTGATCAGAATAATATTAAAATAAACTATACAGGAATTACTTTTAAAGACCCCGGGAAGATCATATACGAAATCTCATCCGAATCTAAAATATTTCAAAGTTTTAAGACTACAAGCACCACAACATCCTTTCCTGATCTGTCCCCGGGAAATTATAAAATCATCATAAGCGGATGCAACATCGATAATAATTGCACTACACTGGAAAAGGCCATTGTCTTAAACATTCAAAAACCTTTCACAGACACCATTGCCTTTATTGTTGGACTGATCATAATCATTTCTGGCATCATAGTAGTAGTTTTCTGGATGGTTTTCAGGAACAGGCAAAACAAAGAAAGAATCAAACGAGCGATGCTTCAGTCGGAACAAAAAGCACTTCGGGCTCAAATGAATCCGCATTTTATATTTAACTCCTTAAACTCCATCCAGTATTTTCTTTTAGAAAATGAAAATGAACACGCAGATGAATATCTTGCCAACTTTTCCAGGCTCATGCGGCGTATCCTGGAGAACTCCAAAAACAATTTTATTTCACTTCATGAAGAACTTGAAACCATAAAACTTTATCTTGACCTGGAAAAACTGAGGTTTGAAGACAAGTTTGATTACAAAGTCCTGATTGATGAAAGCATAGATCCTGAACTCGTTAGCATCCCTCCAATGATTCTTCAACCCTATCTTGAAAATGCAATATGGCATGGCATTATGCCCAAGGAAGGAAAAGGGACGATCATGATCCGCCTGTCTGAATTGCTTCATAAATCATTGAAAATAACAATTGAAGACAATGGTATAGGAAGAAAGTCATCTGCTGAGATCTCTGCAAAAAGAAAAGGCCATCGCTCTACTGCCATGAAAAACATTGAAGAAAGGATCAATCTGATCAACACAGGACATAAAACCAAAATGAAAGTAAACATAACTGATCTGACAGATGATGATAACAATCCTTCAGGAACAAGGATTGAATTGATCATTCCCAGCTAAAAGTTCATCTCAAATTTTACCCAATCCCCTCATTATTTTACCCCCATTACTCATTTCCTCTTGAATTCAGTGGTTTATGGCCATACATTTGACTCAAATAACTTAAATCAAAACGCCATGAAAACAAAAATTTACATTTTAGCCATTTTTTTAATGTTTTCAGTTTCAAATGCTTTCTCACAAACAATGCCATGGGCAGCCAATCCAAGTGGGGAAGAAACCGAGGCTGGAAAAGATGTAGCCATTGATTCAGAAGGTAACATTTATGTGATTGGGAATTTTTCAGGCCCAACCATTACTTTCAATGATGGCCTGCCTACAGAGATCACCCTTAGCAGCTCAGGTTCAAACGACCTATATG
>JAGYLD010000078.1 GCA_018401355.1 Bacteroidales bacterium | reverse complement strand
TCTATCCTGACAGGGGCATCCATATACAAGCCAAGTAAGCTACTTGCATTGCCCTGGTTTATTGCTATTTCCAGATGACCATTTGAACCAAATAATGCTACGATATAACTTATGCCAACATCAGAATAGGAATCACTGATCTCTGGTATCTCCTCCCCACGGATAACAACTTTATAATTTCTGCCTTTCCTTTCTTTTTCAAAGAGTTCCTTAGTAATATTGGTTATCACATTTTCGTAATGATCAATATAGGTGACAATACCTTTAATAGCCTCGCTTTCAATAACGGGCTTAAAATGTGATTTTTGCATCAGTCCCTCATGATCTGTACCAAGTTTTTCCAATGGCTCCCCCTTTGCCAGATGAACAGCGGCCTTTATAAATCTATCGCGTGTAGAAAAAGTAAAATAATCCGAATCCTGCATGATATTCAGCTCCTTACATTCATCGGGGGCATCATTAAAAATCAAACTAAAAACCCCATTGTCGGCTCCAATGAAATAGTGTCCATCCTTCTTCAAAACAACATGAGGATGATCGTCAGATTCTTCAGTATCTATACCAAGGATATGAATGGATCCCTGAGGAAAATAAGGATATGCATTTCTCAAAACGTATGCTGCCTCTTTAAGATTAAAAGGAGTAATCTCATGTGAAATATCCACAATCTGGGCATCAGGAAGCTGCTGCAGCAATGATCCTTTTACTGAAGCCAGGTAGTGATCCTTAAGGCCCCAATCACTTATAAGTGTTATAACCGCCATCTGGTTGTTTAATTAAAAGCTGAAATTGCCTGCTTTAAAATCACAGATTCAAAGGTAGTAATAATTAATTTCTCATATGTTTGCGCACTTCAGGAATGTTTGCCTAAATAACTTTATAAAGGATCTTAAGCTGTCGCCAGATATTCACGCTGAAATTATTAATTTTACAATAAAATGAAAACCCAGCATATGAATGAAAAAGTTATTTCTCTTGAATCTTATAACCCATTGGAGATTTACGGGGTAAATGATGGAAACCTAAATCTTATCAAACGAATTTTCCCAAAAATGAAGATCATTGCCAGAGGCGATATCCTTAAGGTCATGGGTGACGAAAAAGAACTCGAAGCATTTGAAAGGAAATTCTCTCTTCTCCTCCTGAATTATGAAAAGTTTGGTAAGATCACAGACAATGATATCAGGCATATTATGGAAGAAGAGGATAACGGTTCTTTTATAAAAGAAACTACCAGGAAAGGACAAGATGATGTTCTTGTTCATGGCAGGGAAGGGCTGTTGGTCAGGGCCCGTACAAAAAACCAGAGAAACATGGTATTGAGTTCAGATAGGAACGATCTGGTTTTTGCAATCGGACCTGCAGGAACAGGAAAAACATATACGGCTGTTGCACTGGCTGTAAGAGCCTTAAAAAACAAAGAAGTTAAAAGGATTATCCTGACAAGGCCTGCCGTTGAAGCAGGTGAAAACCTCGGTTTCCTGCCCGGTGACCTTAAAGACAAACTTGACCCCTACCTTCAACCTTTGTATGATGCATTAAGGGATATGCTTCCAACCCAACGCCTGCTCACCTATCTCGAAGACGGAACCATTGAAGTTGCTCCCCTTGCCTTTATGCGAGGCAGAACCCTTGATCATGCCTTCGCCATCCTGGATGAAGCCCAGAACTCAACCATACCGCAACTAAAAATGTTCCTCACACGAATGGGCAGATCAGCCAAATTCATCGTTACCGGAGATATTACCCAGATAGACCTTCCCGGAAATCAAACATCCGGTTTAATCCATGCATCCAAGGTGTTGAAAGGTAAAACAGGTATTGATTTTGTTTTCCTGGATGATTCAGACATCATAAGGCACAAGCTTGTAACACTTATTATCAAAGCCTATGACCATAACAAAAAAATCGATAAACAATAATTTGCTAATTTTGTTCCTTACTTAATTCATCCTTAAAAATAATGAGTATGCAGGCATTAACTAAAACAGATTTTCATTTCCCAAAACAAAAAGATGTATATCACGGAAAGGTTAGAGATGTCTACAACATCAATGATGAACTGTTGGTAATGATCGTTACCGACAGAATTTCTGCGTTCGATGTGGTGTTGCCCAAAGGAATCCCATTCAAAGGCCAGGTCTTGAACCAAATTGCAGAAAAATTCCTGAAATCCACATCCGACATCGTACCAAACTGGATGTTATCTGTTCCCGATCCCATGGTCATGGTTGGTAAATATTGCGAACCATATCCTGTAGAAATGATTATCCGTGGCTACTTAACCGGAAGCTCATGGAGAACCTATAAAAAAGGAATGCGTGAAATATGTGGTGTACCAATACCTGATGGGCTCAAAGAACACCAGCGTTTCGACAAACCGATCATAACCCCGACCACAAAAGCCAAAGAAGGACATGATGAAGATATCAGCAAAGATGAAATCATCAAGCAAGGTTTGGTAGCCCCTGAAGAATACAGTAAGCTGGAAGATTATACTTCCAAACTATTCCAGAGGGGAAGTGAAATTGCCGGGAAAGAAGGGCTTATTCTCGTTGACACCAAATATGAATTTGGTAAAGTCGGAGATACCATTTATCTGATTGATGAAATCCATACACCCGATTCATCCCGCTATTTCTACAAAGAAGGATATGAAGAAAGGTTTGCCAGGGGCGAAAACCAACGTCAGCTTTCAAAGGAGTTTGTTAGGGAATGGCTGATGGAAAAAGGGTTCCAGGGTCAAGAAGGACAGCAGATGCCTGACATGCCGGATGAATTCGTTCACTCTGTATCGGAAAGATATATTGAACTTTATGAAAAGATCACAGGTGATGCTTTCGAAAGATCTTCATCTGAAAACATTTTGGAACGTGTTGAATACAATATTCGGGAATTCCTGAAGCAATACTATTCCTAAAACAAGATAAAGAACCACAAAAACTCAGAAATTTGATCCCCTTTAGCCCTCCACGAATTGATCAGAAAATTATCGATGAAGTCATCGATACACTAAACTCAGGATGGATAACAACTGGTCAAAACCAAGCTGTTTGAAAAAAAAATCACAGAATATGCCGGGCATAAAGCAACTTTATGTACAAGCTCGGGTTCCGGCGGACTGGAACTCATGCTCAGATGGTTTGGCGTTGGGAAAGGGGATGAAGTAATCATACCTGCTTATACTTATTCTGCAACAGCCAATGTTGTAGTCCACTGTGGAGCAAAACCGGTCATGGTTGATATCGGAGAGGATTTTAATATCGATGCTCAAAAGATCAAAGCAGCCGTTACCTCAAAAACCAAGGTCATTATTCCTGTTGACCTTGCTGGATACCCCTGTGATTATGAGGCCATCAACTCACTTGTTGTAGAACCCGGCATTAAAAGTCTTTTTAAAGCCAGTTCAGACAACCAGCGAAAATTAGGCAGGATACTTGTACTTGCTGATGCAGCACATTCTATCGGAGCCAGGTACCATGGAAAAATGAGTGGAAACCTCACAGATATAACGGTTTTTTCATTCCATGCAGTAAAAAATCTGACTACAGCAGAAGGAGGAGCAGTTTGCCTCAACCTTTCTGATCCATTTGATAATGAAGAAGAATACAAATGCTTGTGCATAAAAAGCCTGCACGGACAAACAAAAGATGCCCTGGCAAAAACACAGATAGGCAATTGGAAGTATGACATCATCGAACCAGGATATAAATATAACATGACAGACATACAGGCTTCCATGGGTTTGGTAGAACTGGAAAGGTATAACGCTGATATGCTGATAAGAAGAAAGGAGATATTCGATGCTTATTCTGACAGGTTATCAGAATTTGCCTGGGCACAAATTCCGGAATATGAAAATGATTATAAAACCAGTTCTTATCATGTTTTTCTTCTCCGGATAAAGAATATCGGTGAAGATTTAAGGGATAAGATCATACAATCAATATTTTCAAAAGGGGTATCTGTCAATGTCCATTTTATACCTCTACCCATGCTCAGTTATTATAAGAACTCCGGGTATAATATTGACCATTATCCAGTTTCTCAGAATGCTTTCTCAAGGGAGATAAGCCTTCCGGTTTATTATGACCTGACCAACGAACAAGTTAAACTGGTTTTGGATGCTGTTATTGATTCCGTAGAAGAAAACCTTCAGTTATGATGAAGAGAAGCTTTGACATGGTTGTATCCTTCATCTTTTTCATCCTGTTACTTCCGATATTCATTGCTTTTTTCTTTTGGGTAATCCTGGATTCTCCCGGGGGTGCTTTTTACAAACAAAAAAGGGTGGGAAAAAACGGAAAGGACTTTTCACTCCTGAAATTCAGAACCATGTATACTGGTTCCGATTTTAAAGGTTTACTTACCATAGGTACACATGACCATCGAATTACCGGTGCCGGCAAATTCCTGCGCCGGTATAAACTTGATGAGCTGCCCCAATTATACAACGTTTTCAAAGGAGATATGAGCATTGTGGGTCCAAGGCCGGAAGTCAGAAAATATGTAGATCTATATGACAGTGAACAATTAAAAGTGCTGAACGTCAGGCCAGGCCTCACCGATTATGCCTCACTCGAATATATTGACGAAAATAAGATCCTGGGTAAAAGCCATGATCCTGAACAAGTATATATTCACGAAATCATGCCTGAAAAACTAAAGCTGAACCTCAAGTATATCAAGGAACAGAGTTTTATTGTTGATATAAAGATTATTCTAAGAACACTAACAAGTATATTCACTTCTTAAATTACGAATCAATTGCCTTCATGAGGCGCGTCAGTTCCTCTACTTTATTTTGATTACCGGAATTTTTATATTGCAGGATCAATTCTCCCATCATTCTCTTTATGATTGTCATATTCTTACATCCTGAATAATATTTTTTATTGTCAGAAAGAGATAATTGTTTAATATACAGCTCAATCTCATTTCGCGTAAAGAGCGCACCCTGATTAAACGGATTTATGTAAAATAACACTTTACGGTCTTCAATATCCGTGGCTTCTGTTTTGGGTGAAATATCATCCAGATATGCAAGGATGAAATGACGTGGCAAGTCAACTCCATAAACAGGAAATCCAAGGCCTTGTGCAAGTGCAATGTACAAAGCCCCCAATGAAAGTGGGTTGCCCTTCTTTGAATTCAGCAGTACATTCAAATAATAGTTATCTGGTGCATTTATGTTTAACTTGTTTCCTGAAAATTTGTTTATATCATATAAAATATGATTGATAACTTTTACTTTCTCAAGGGCTGTAAGCCTGAGATTAAGCTCCAGCCATATATCCTGACTCAGGCTGCCTATTTGCCGTGTGATGGACTCAACATCTATATCAGGATACTGGAATTTGGAAATCAGTATATGACCTTTCAACAAATCATTTCCTCCTGATTGACTCCATACATTTAATTCAGAGTAAAGATCATCCAATTGGATATTATGAATAATGTTTTCAATGCGTTCCTGTATCAAACCATCAAAGGAGTTTTCCCAGGCACCTTCAAGAATTGGAACTGCATCCAACCCATAGGAAAATATTTTTTCCCTGACCTGATCATAAATACTACCATCAGGTTCATCCAGCAAACTGATCAATGCCCTTAACTCTTTATTTTTGTTTTCACCGGCCATTTAACTATCTTTACAATAACATAGTTATTTTGATTTTTCAATGTAATAAAATTGATTATACCATAATTATTATGATCAAGCAATTTATTAACAACCAAACAAGCAAGATTGTTATAATCCTTTGTGCACAACTGCATTTAATTTCAGTTACAGGATTAATTTGTTTGATTCTTGCTTCCTGCGGTCATTCGCCATCTCCCAAAAAGTACACCATAAATCCTGCCAAAATTGAAACAAAAAATCAGCTGACTGCAGAACAAAAGCAATTTATTGCTGAATTTCTTCCTAAGATAAGATATGAAAACGATTTGATCCGTAATGACAGAAAAAACGTCATCGAATACCTTGAAGATCTGCATAAAAGCAAGGATCTCAGCTCAAAAGAAAAAGAAAACCTTAACAGTATCCTGCAGAATTATGACATGAAACCCATTCAATGGAATGTTAAAAAAGAATCTGGCAGGATGGTTCAACGTATTGACAGCCTTTTATACAGAGTGGACATCATACCCATCAAATTGGTGATGGCCCAGGCCATCATTGAATCGGGTTGGGGAACTTCACGCTTTGCAACGGAAGGCAACAACTATTTTGGTATCCACTGTTTTACAAAAGGCTGCGGTATGAAACCTGTTGGCGATCCGCACAGCAATTTTGAGGTAAAAGTATTCTCTTCAGTCCATGATGCAATAAAAACATACCTGCATATACTAAATACCGGCTATGCGTATAAAAATCTCAGGAAAATCAGAGCAAACCTGCGCAAGCAAGAAGAAAAACCTGACCCGCTTGAACTTGCCAAAGGGCTCGGACAATATTCCCAGATAGGTGATAAATACGCTTCTATCATTGGCAATGTAATTGAGGACTATTTACCGGAAAATATTCCTGCTTTGATGGAGGAAAAAAGGGATTAGTATTAAGAACCTGACAGGATGGCAAGACATTTTTCAAGCATGTGCCTTGTGTGCTTTGCAGGTTCTGTAGCGTATTCTCCGGTTATCCTGTTGGCCAGTACCACACAAATAGTCAGGGCCCTGTGTCCCATCAGATGGCTCAAAGCATACAATGCAGAAGATTCCATTTCCATGTTTAAAATACCCATTCCATTATGGTTATACTTTTCAAGTGTTTCAAACATATCAGGATATTCCGAATCAAGCGCCACACTCCTGCCCTGAGGTCCATAAAATCCCGGTGCTGTTATTGTGATGCCCTTTCGTGCAATTTCATGAAAGCCTTGGATCAAAACATCATCAGCCATTGCAATATAAGGCTCCGGAATTAAAGGAAAATTCTCCCTGAACAATTCATTAAGCTGCACATCAATAAAAATTTCATTGCCCGCATAATATTTGATGAGATTGTCCAGTCCAATTGCAGAAGCGCTCAAAACGATCTCACCAACATTTACCGTTCTGTTGACTCCTCCGGATGTTCCAAGACGTATCAGATTAAGGACGGTTCTTTCGTTATGCTTCACCCTGTTTTTGTTTTCAAAATTGACCAGGATATCAAGTTCATTCAAGACAATATCAATATTGTCAGTTCCCATCCCTGTCGACATCACCGTGACCCGCTTTTTACCAATCCAACCCGTATGTGTAATGAACTCTCTTCGTTCCTTCATTATTTCAATTGTATCAAACATTGAAGAAATCAGCTTTACTCTGCCGGGATCACCTGTCAGGATAATATCCCTGGCAATATCCTCTCTGTGAAGTCCGAGATGGTATACACTTCCATCCTGGTTAAGAATCAATTCTGATGGGTGCATTATGAATGATTTAATCATCAATCAATGAAACAGGTTCTTTTATTCCAAACAATCAATTATAATGAATATCTGAACCATCTATGTTAATTTCTTTATTAATTAGATATCTTTGCATCAGGCAAATTTAACAATTATGAAGCGAAACTTTAATACCATCCTGGTTCCTACTGATTTTTCTGAAAAATCCCTTGCAGCGCTTGAAGAATCCTTTAATCTGGCACGACTAACCAACCTGGACATAACATTGATCCATGTTATTCGTGATACAGGCAATGCGGTTTTTTCAATTTTTGACTCTGAAAAATCAAAAGACCTTCAGCACGAATATGAAGATCAGATCCGAAAAGAGCTAATAAAAATTGCAAATGATGCTTCTAAAAAAAGTGGTGCAAAAGTAAATGCCGTCATATCCAGGGGAAAAGAATATGACAAAATACTCAAAGCAGCAAAACTACTGGAATCAAAATTTATCGTCACCGGTCAAAATGCTGAACCTCTTGGAGACAAAAAAACATATATTGGGTCTGTGACCTCCAGGGTGATACGGAATGCTCCATGCCCGGTGATCACCATCAACAACAGGCATACATACGACGGTTGCAGAAGCATTCTGCTCCCGCTGGACTTAACAGAGGAAACACGGCAAAAAGTGACCAATGCCATTGAGCTTGCCAAACTTTTTAATTCCAGTATCAAGGTTATTTCTGTGCTTCCTTCTTCACAGGAAAAGGAAAAGATCAACCGGTTAAAAATACAGCTATCGATGGTTAAAAGCTTCATTGAGGAAAGCAAGATACCGGTTCAGGCTGAACTTATAGAAAGATCAAAAGAAACGAAATCAGTAGTCCCGACCATCTTAAAATACGCTGAAGAACAGGGAGATATAGATCTCATCATGATCATGACGCAAAAAGAAACTGCACTGATTGATCTCTTCCTTGGTTCATCGGCGCAGGATATCATAGCACATTCAAAGATCCCTGTAATGTCGATCATTCCCAAGCAACTGGGATTTATTTCCATCTTTTCCTGATGAAAGCACACATCATAAACATCGGCGATGAACTCCTGATTGGACAGGTGGTAAATACCAACGCATCCTGGATAGCTGAACAACTTAATCTCGCAGGCATCCAGGTGGAAAAGATCTCTATGATCCGTGATGATAAAGATGCCATTGTTTCATCACTTGATGAGGCCGGAAAAGAAGCAGATATCATTCTGATCACCGGAGGCCTTGGTCCAACCAAAGATGACATCACCAAATATACGCTTGCGGAGTATTTCAATACAAAACTGGTTTTTCATGAAGAAACATACGGGAATGTTGTTTCTCTTTTTAAATCCAGGAACCAGGAAGTCAAAGACAGAAACCGCAGACAGGCAGAGATTCCGGAAAGCTGCATCCCCATTAAAAACCTTCATGGCACCGCCCCGGGAATGTGGTTTGAAAAGAATGACAGGATCTTCGTATCCCTTCCCGGAGTGCCTTATGAGATGAAACCGATGATCCTTGACTATATCCTTCCAAAACTATCGGAAAGGCATGATATTTCTGTAATCGTCCATAAGACCGTCCTGACACAGGGCGTTGGAGAATCACTGATTGCTGAAATGATCGGCGATTGGGAGGACAACCTGCCCCAAAACATGAAACTGGCCTATCTTCCCCAACCGGGAATCGTCAGGTTAAGGATCTCCGCTACCGGTGACGAAAAAGAAACCCTGGAAAAGCAGGTGCAGGAAGAAATTGATAAGCTCAAATCCATCATCGGGGATATTATTTTCGGCTATGACCGTGATACACTGGAAGAAGTGGTAGGCCGCATACTCAAAGAACAAAACCTTACTTTGTCAACGGCTGAGAGCTGCACCGGCGGATATATCGCACACCTCATCACCAGCGTCCCCGGAAGCTCAGCTTATTATAAAGGATCTGTCGTTGCTTATTCCAATGACATAAAAATCCAGGAAACCGGTGTATCTGAAGAAACCCTGAAAAACCATGGTGCCGTCAGTGAAGCCACCGTGATTGAGATGGCCCGCGGAATCCGGGAAAGGTTTGGCACAGACCTCTCTGTTGCTGTGTCGGGGATTGCAGGGCCGGAAGGCGGAACGAAACAAAAACCCGTTGGTACAACCTGCATTGCCATAGCCTGCTCCAGCCATATTACCGCCAGGAAATTCCTGCTTGGTGAACACAGGGAACGCAACATCAGAAAAGCAGCCCTTTCTGCCTTGCAAATGCTGAGAAAAGAATTGACAAAATGTAACTAATCTTCGATTAACACCTTAAAAGCAGAGCTTTTGGACGGTCCTTCTCCCGACAATCTTACTTCCATCAAATATATTCCCGAAGAAATGGCTTGTGGAATTTCGCTGCCTTTCCGGATAGTCAGCCGGTGATAACCTGGCTCAAAACTGCCAAGCAGACAACTACTTACCATTTGACCATTCGTATTGAAAAGACTCAATTGAATTTCAGAATACCCGTCGACCTTTAATCCAATAGTCGCTGCCTGCTGCAAAGGATTGGGAAAAATGCTGATCCCTGAAGCCTCGCTCCCGGGCATATTCGTTGAAGTGATAATACTCTGTATGAGTTCGATACCATCACCCGTGCCAAGGTTCCGGGTATATTGCTTGTCGATATCGTTGTTCCAGTGTTCATGGACGCCCAGGCTTGCGATAAGCACACCATCGTTATCCGGATCATAAACAATTCCTTCCGACCAGTTGGAAGAGTCTGCAGCCTGGTGCTGGTAGTCGTCCGAGCCTTCCATATGAGCATAATAATCAAATTCGGCCCTGACAAAATCCGTGCAGACCGACTCAATGGCCACATGATCCTGGGAAACAAACAGAGAAGAAGGATAATCCCCCAGGAAAGGATGGGAATCCCAGGGTTCCGGATCACTGACCGGAAACTCTCCGCCCCACAATCCGTCGACAATGAACAGCATTGTCTTTTCTCCCAGATCTTTATGCATCATCAGGTCCACGAGGTTGCGGTACTTGCCATATCCAAGGTTTTCAAACCCGTTCACCGTGGGGCTCGGCAGGGAATAATGCAGGTGCATGGCCATGGAACGGCACATCGACCCGAAATGGTTCTTTGCACAAAAGGTCACCCCTGCACAGTCATGCTGCTTCAGACAACCGATATTGATCATGTATGATGCATCCACATAACACTGTGGTAAAGAATCTGTTATCGTGCCATCGCTGTAGAACATTGCCGGACCGGCTGTCATGGTGATCTTTTCCCGTCCCAGCTCACCCTGCCAGTCGATGTAATGTACATCAGGAAAGGCCGCATGACACATGTCCCAGTAATGGTCGAAAAACAACCGGATAGGGTCACCCAGGTAAATGTCTTCCTGGGCAACGCCTGCCTTGTTCACCAGCATGTCGAGCAAAGACAGGATCAGATGTGGTGAAGTATCGATCATACCCTCCTGGGCTATCTTTTCGTAAGTTACCGTATTAACACAGCCCCAGCCACCGCTGCAGATATTGACCTTAACAACGATCTTCTCTCCCGGAATGTACCCGTGGTTACCATTGCCGTGGGTCCTGTTGTAATAATGGAACAATGAGTCCAGAGCATCAGCATCACCGACGGTGCCTGTCAGGTTTTGAACAGCATCTGAGAACATCAGGTCAACCTCAGGCTGAAAAGTATTTTCATCCTGCCACCAGTAATCTCCCGGCTCGTTGGTACAGTTCTCATTGGTGGCGGCAGGATGCCAGGTCCAAACAACCCTACCTGGATAAATCCCCCTGGCAGTTCCAATTGGCGTATTGGGGGATTCATTCTTATTAATACTGTACTCTCCTGCAGCCAGATAACCAAAAGGTTGAAAAATCCAGATAAATGATGACGTAAGAAGCAGGATCAGCAAAGCCATCCTGGAGACATATTCCCTGGGATTTGTCCTGCGCAAATAGACAACAGCAGCAACGGAAGTGATGAAACTGGATACATAGGCCACAAATCCCGCAGCAAAAGGAGCAGCAGCCTGTACACATGGATAACTGGCCCTGCTTGGCTTGGGTATCACCCTGAAAAAATACCATATTGTTGAAATTATACCCAGGAAGAGTAAACCCAATTTCCACCGCTTTTGCTTGTCAAAGAGCCATGATTTTTCCTTTTGAAATGAACTCTGCTGAAAAAAAA
>JAGYLD010000077.1 GCA_018401355.1 Bacteroidales bacterium | reverse complement strand
AAAGAACGATAAAATATTTTTAGCACCCACTAATGAATTACCTTGTTTAATCATGAAGAGTGTTATAACTTTACATTCTAAAGATTAATCCATAAGTGCTTTATTATATTGAAGATATACATCAAAAATATGGTATGTATTCGCTGCCAGATGGTAGTTAAGAGTGAGCTTGAAAAACTTGGTTTGGAATATTATGATGTAAAAATTGGCGAAGCTAATATAGTCAGGAATATTTTGCCTGAAAAGCTGGAACAACTGGATGTTGCATTGAGAAAATCGGGACTTGAACTAATGGGTAATAAAAAAAGCATCCTGGTTGAAAAAATTAAAAACGCCATTATAGACTTAGTTCATTATACCGATGAGCAAATTAAAATAAATTTATCTGATTACCTGAGTGAAAATCTTAATCATGATTATACCTACCTGGCTAATCTCTTTTCTGAAGTAAAAGGACTTACCATCGAAAAATATTATCTCACCCATAAAATTGAAAAAGTTAAAGAACTTATTGTATATGACGAACTTAATCTTTCCGAAATCGCCTACAAGATGCATTATAGCAGCGTTGCCCATTTATCCAATCAATTTAAAAAAATTACCGGGTTAACGCCTTCCCACTTTAAAAGCCTCAAGAATAAAAGGCGTGATACTCTTGAGAATGTGTGAATAATGTAAATTGAACCATCAATTATGTAACACTTTGCCGGGTAGGTTACCATACCTTTACTTCTTATTAAAATGAAGTAAATGGAACACTCCACATTGGAAAAATCAAAAACACATATTTTGATTGAAATCATTGAGTATGTGCCAAATTCAGTGGTTTCTAGAACTATCATACGAAAGACCACCGGTAATGTAAGCATTGTTGCTATCGACACCGGTGAAGCCCTGGCAGAAAAGATTTCACCTTTTGATACTTTTATTCAGATTCTTGAAGGCACTGCCGAAGTAGTGATTGATGAAAAATCAAGTATACTTAATGCAGGTGGGGGGATTATAATTCCTGCGCACACCTCTAATAATGTAAAAGCGAACGGACGTTTTAAAATGATTTCGACCATTATCAAAAGCGGCTATGAAACTGCCGGAATTTGAAAATCAACTAACAAACAATAATATTATGTCAAAAGAAAAAGAAGCTAAAAAGAATACCAAAAAAGTCCCGGTAAGAAACTTAAAAGAGAAACGGGCAGACAAAGAAGCCAAACGTGCGGAAAAAAATAAAAACAGCGAATTATAATTCATTGGGTTGAAGATTGTAACTGTATTGAACATTTATTGATGTTTACATACATGCATTACAAATAGCCTGATTTAAGGAGAGCGAGATACATGAAAATTTCATTTATAGGAACGTACCCACCCAGGGAATGCGGTATTGGTACTTTTACCAAAAACCTGTTTAATTCTGTTATAAACAACGACTCAGAAAAAAAGGAGGCAATTAATGGATTTGTTATAGCACTAAACGACTACAACGGGAATTATGATTACCCTGAAGAGGTTAAACTAACTATCAGACAGGAATATCAGGAAGATTACATAGAAGCAGTTAAATTCATCAATCACAGTGGGGCAGACCTTTGCGTGCTCGAACATGAATTTGGCATATTTGGCGGTCAGAACGGTGTATATATCCTGCCCTTATTGCATCGTTTGGAAATACCACTGCTTGTCACCTTACACACCATAATGAAAACGCCATCATATAATGAAAAAGCGGTTTTACAGGAAATCTGCAAAATGGCCAACAAAATAGTGGTGATGAGCCATAAGGCCATTGATTTTTTGGTTAATATATATGACGTTCCGGAAGAAAAGATTGCTTTTATAGACCATGGTGTTCCTGACTTGCAATTCAGTGCCAAAAAATCAAAGAAAGAGTTTAAACTTGAACATAAAAAAGTACTCACAACATTTGGTTTTATTGGCCGCAACAAAGGCATTGAAACGGTGATAAAAGCTTTGCCGGAGGTGATCGAAAAACATCCCGATGTGATCTATATGATTTTGGGCAAAACTCATCCCAATGTATTAAGGCACTCCGGGGAGGAATACCGGATTTTTTTAATGCGTCTGGTTAAAACCCTTCAACTGGAAAATCATGTGGTTTTTTTAAATGAATTTATAAATGTTAAAGACCTTTTTAAATATTTGTCGGCTACCGATATATATATTACTCCCTATTTAAACGAAGCCCAAATCACCAGTGGCACGCTTGCTTATGCCATAGGTGTGGGGTCAGCAGTCATTTCAACCCCATACTGGCATGCCGCAGAATTGCTTGCCCATAAAAGGGGAAGGCTTTTTAACTTCAACGACTCAGATGAGCTTGGTTCAATCATAACAGAACTTCTTGACAACCCAGCTGAACTAAACAAGCTTAAAAACAAAGCCGGTGAATATGGCAAGAAAATAACCTGGCCAAAAACCGGTGAAAAATATATTGCCCTTTGTGAAAAAGCTTTGATGCAAAGCAACGAAAAAATGGTAAAAAAGGACTCTATACTGGATTTGCTAATCCTGCCTCCTTTTTCACTTATACATATTAACAGGCTAACCGACGATACCGGTATTATCCAACACGCAAAGTTTGGCATTCCCAATTTAAAAGAAGGCTATTGCCTCGACGACAACTCACGGGCCCTGCTAATGGTATTAATGGCATACAGGCAGATGAAGGATGCCCGTGCATTAGAATTATCACCTGTTTACCTGAGCTATATCCATTACATGCAGAACAAGGATGGAACTTTTCGTAATTTTTTAAGCTTTAGCAGAAACTACCTTGATGATATTGGTTCTGAAGATTCCTTTGGACGCACCATCTGGGCACTTGGATATTTAATGGGAAACGCTCCCAACGATGCCTATTACCAGACAGGCCGGTTGATGTTTTTTAATGCAGCCCCAAATTTCGAAAAATTGAAATCCATACGTGGTATTGCAAATACCATGATAGGAATTTGCTATTATCTTAAAGCAAATCCTGCTGATGATTCCATGACAGAAAGGCTAAGGAACCTGGCCCACAAGCTGATTAAACATTACAGGGAAAACGAATCTGATGAATGGAAATGGTTCGAAGCGCTCCTTGCTTATGATAATGGCATTTTGCCCCTGGCGCTTCTTCATTCTGCGAAAATCCTGAACGATAATAAAGTATTGGAAACAGCCATAAATTCTATGCAATTTCTTACCGAACATACATTAAACGAAAATTATCTGTCCATTATCGGTAACGAAAAGTGGTATACGAAAGACGGCGAACGCTCTGTATTTGCTCAACAACCTATTGATGCCATGGCCATGGTCCTTATGTATCACCAGGCTTTTCATATTACCAAAGACAAAGAATACCTGAACAAATTATATACCGCCTTTTTATGGTTTTTGGGTGAAAACGATCTTAGATTAAGTTTGTACGATTTTGAAACCAAAGGCTGCTGCGATGGCTTTGAAAGTTATGGAATAAACCGCAACCAGGGTGCCGAAAGCTCACTATCGTATTTAATCTCTCATTTAACGGTGTTACAGGCTTATGAGGAATTTCACAAGAGTATTTGAGTGGTGGCAACTGGTAATGACTGCGGCAGTAGGTAGTAGCAGTAAAGAGGGGTAAGAAACTTTACCCTGACTACAACTTGCTATAACAACTACAACCTGCTATTTAAATTTTATTGGCACTAAAACTAAATCATGATAATTAACAGGTATCAAAACAACCCCATTCTTACCAAAGATGATGTACCCTATCCGGTAGCAACAGTGCATAATGCTGCTGTGGTAAAGCACAATGGAAAGTATGTGATGATATTCCGTTCGCATAAACTAAACGGACGCAGTATTTTGGGGAAAGCACTAAGCGACGATGGGTTTAACTTCAAGGTAGATAAAAATCCTTTTATGATACCGGCTACCAATGGCATTTTTAGGGAATATGAGGCATACGGAATCGAAGATCCAAGAATTGTTTTTATTGATGGTGTATACCTTTTAACCTATAGTGCTTATTCGAAATACGGTGTTCGCATTGGTTTAGCCAGAACAAAAGATTTTCAGACGATTGAAAGAGTATCGCTTATTACTGAAGCAGACTATCGAAATGTGGTTATTTTCCCCGAAAAAATAGGTGGTTTATACGCCAGGCTCGATCGCCCTCATTCAGAAATATCGCCATGGTCAATCTGGATATCCTATTCGCCCGACTTAATATACTGGGGCCAATCGAAACTGATTATGAAACCCATGCAATATCATTGGGATGAAATGAAAATAGGCCCCGGGGCACCTCCCATAAAAACTAACCGGGGCTGGTTAAGCATCTATCATGGTGTTTTTCCTACAATGGATGGAAGTGTTTATAGATTGGGGGTGGCATTGCACGACTTGAAGGATCCTTCAAAAATTGTTGCAGTTGGTGATGAATGGATTTTGCAACCTGAAGAAGTTTATGAACTTACAGGATATGTGCATAATGTGGTGTTTTGCTGTGGAACGGTTCCTGAAAACGATGGAAGTATTAAGATATACTGGGGCGGAGCTGACAAAGTGATGTGCGTTGGTACAGCTATGATTGAAGATTTGGTTGATTTTTGCCTGAAAAATAAAAGGCCTGCGATGGGATAAGAGGAGAAGCGGCAGTACTCTGACTTCAATTGCCAACTGCAACTTTCACAAGTTAACAGAAATATAATAATTGATAACAATGAAAATCGCAATACTCTCACCCATAACCTGGCGTACGCCTCCACTAAAATATGGACCATGGGAACAGGTAGCTTCAAATATTGCCGAAGGATTAGTAGAAAAAGGGCTTGATGTAACACTATTTGCAACTGGTGATTCAATCACTAGAGGAGTATTATCATCGGTATGTGAACGTCCTTGTGCAAATGATAAATCGACCGACCCTAAAGTTGCAGAATGTCTGCATATTAGTCATTTAATGGAACAAGCAGATGATTTTGATATCATTCATAATAATTTTGACTTTTTACCGCTTTCCTATTCCAGACTGATCAAAACACCCATGGTTACAACCATACATGGGTTTTCATCCCCTAAAATTATACCGGTATATAAAAAATACAACCATACAACCCACTATGTTTCTATAAGTAATTCCGACCGCAACCCGGAACTTACCTATGAGGCAACTGTGTATAATGGAATTAATATCGATGAGTTTATTTTTAATCGTGAACCGGAAGATTATTTGTTGTTTTTTGGCAGGATACATCCTGAAAAAGGAACTTACGAAGCCATTGAAATTGCTAAAAAATCAAAAAGAAAACTTATTATTTCCGGCTTAATTCAAGACCAGGAATATTATAATGAAAAGGTACAACCCTTTATTAACAATGACGATATTGTATATGTTGGCAATTCAGGCCCTAAAGAAAGATTAAAACTTTTAAGCTTTGCATGTGCACTATTGCATCCCATTAGCTTCAGGGAACCTTTCGGACTGAGTGTAGTTGAAGCCATGGCTTGTGGCACTCCGGTTATTGCATTTAAACTTGGATCTATGCCCGAATTAATTATTCATAAAAAAACAGGTTTCTTAGTTTCTAATACAGATGAAGCAATCGAAGCATTAAAAATTATTAGTTCCATTAACCGGTTTAAATGTACCGAGTGGGTTTCATCCATGTTTAGCCGTCAAAAAATGGCAGAAGGTTATTTGAATGTTTATAATGAAATACTGGGGCGGTAGGTAGTGGGGAGTATGCACTATTGAATATCCCGGGCAATTAGCACAAGGTTAATTCTGATGATGGTAAATCTTCCACTTTAAAACCCGCTTATAGTCAGGAGTTTCAATATTTTATTTTCTGTTTTCTTCAGATTTATTTGTTTAATAAATTATGAAATAAGCCATAGGAAAAGCTATTTTCATTGTGTGCTTTTCCTATGGCTTGCCATAAACCGGCTTACAAGTTTGGTTGAATCTTTATATCGATCCTGCGGTTTTGCTTCCGCCCCTGGGTTGTTTCGTTATTGGCCACCGGGTTGTTTTCTCCATAACCTATCGAAGTTATTTTATTATTATCAGGTGTGTCAGAATTCGCGATTAAATATTGAGAAACCGCATCTGAACGTTTCTGGGAAAGCACTAAGTTCGCTTCATCGCTTCCAAAAGAATCGGTATAGCCTTCAACAATAACATTACTTCCTTGAAATATCCTGATGGCATCCTGTGCCTTTGTCAGCAGAGCAAAGTTTACCGGTTCAATTTCCGACTTACCTACATCAAAACCAAAACCGTGCATTCTGATGATAATTTCGTCTCCGGAACGAAATACCGATGCTTCCGTGCTGTCAAATATTAAATACACTGTTTCAAACTGGTCATGAATTTTTGCTTGTTTTGCAATCCTGGCAGCAAGTAAGGCTTTTTCGTTTTCAAGCTCTTTTGTCTGAGCTTTCATGGCATCTGTACGTTTGTCTATTTCGTTCCTGAACTCATTGTTGAGTGCTACATTTTGCTTTTTCAATAAAGCGACCGTTGATTGCAAATGCCAAATCTCAATTTCTTTATCAAAATTTTCAGCAATAAGCATTTCATTATTACTTTGTAATTCCAATACATGCTCAATGATTTCTTGTTCTGGCTTTTCAATGCCTTCATGAAACTGAGCCACAAAACCAATTTTTTCTGCAATTCGGGCAAGTGGTGTTTCGTAGCTGAGAATTACCTCTTCCATTTCCATGTTATTGTCATCAATTTTCGATATAGCGCTGTTAAGGTAAATGGCGTGCCTGGCTTCATATTTAGCCTGTTTCGCCAAAATACGGGGGTAATCCATATCATACCGGTTCGTTTCAAGTTCCCTTTCTGTCTCTGCCAACAGCGATTTTGCCCTTTTAAAAGTTTTTGGAGCATTACGGTCAACTTTCATTTCATCAGCTTTTTCAAGCAATATGCGTGTTTCATCAAGCAAGTCAGTTTTTATCGAACTTAATTCAGCTTTACGGTACATTTCAATTGCTGCTGTTGAGTATTTGTAAGAATCATCCCTGTCTCCATTTTCCAGTTCTTTTGCTGCTCTGTTGAAATCTTCTTCGGCCTCAAGCCACAATTCTTTTGCAAATTTATCTGCCCCTGCTGATAATGCGTCTTCGCGAGCATTAAGAGTATTAGCAAAAACCAATTTGGCCGAAACGCTAAAGTCGGCAGACCGGTTAAAATAATTTACAGCTTTAACGAGCAATTCTTCCACTTTCTCAACACCTTTTTCCCTGGCATAATAATCTTCAGCATCCTTGTAGTTGTCAACCCCTTTGTTGTATTCATTTGGGACAAGAATGTCTGCCTGCATTACTTTTGCATTAAGCATAGCCTTATTGGCTTGCATAAACAAGGTGTTTTTGTTTTGTTGCGCGTAACTAAAGGTACTTACCATCAATAATGATAGACACCAAAGTATTGCAACCCTGTTTTTTCTTTTTTCAATTGTTTTCATCGTGAATAATTTTTAATTTTTGAATCTAAAATCAATAATTACCAATTTAATAATTGATGAATTACTATGGTGCAAAGATACAAACTACTAATTCACAAAGTGTTACACTATTTGGTTTATATGTTACATCATTCACACATCTGTGTATTCACTGTACTGTTGTATTAAAAAATACAGCAGGTCACCCTGTAATATAATTGAGATTGAAATATTAATTGAATACGGAAATATGGAGGTAAAATTTATTCAAAAACTCATAACAACACCTGGCTGGTCAACAGTCAAGCCTGTCTGGGAATATATCTGGGTATGTCGGGCAGGTGGAAACAGGTACGATAGAATTACCTTTTCATTTGAAAGTCTCTGCAATTTGTATCAATTAAATCCAATTCAGAAAGCATAGTAAAAGATATCCGCTGATTGCTGACACTTTCTATTAGAGAATGTATCTTTTTCAGGGGTAAGAAATACTACACCTTCTTATTGAATCTTTAATAACGCTGATGAAAAACGGCTGTGTGATTTTTCAGACTATATCAACTTCACGTTTACGGCATTCAATCCTTTTTTGCCTTGCTCCAAATCAAAAGTTACTTCATCGTTTTCATTAATAATATCTTTTAATCCCGAAGAGTGTACAAAATACTCTTTAGCCGATTCTGCATCTGTAATAAATCCAAACCCTTTAGAATCATTGTAAAATTTAACTGTTCCTTTGTTCATTATATTTAATTTAAAATGTTTGATTGTTTTTTAATCCTGTTCAAAAAAACCGGCAATTGCATTGCCCAGTTCATTCAGATCTTTTCTGAACTCAAGCTGTTTTTCATCCCAATTATCAACCTGTTCGTTTTTATAATCTATAATTCTCGTTTTTAGTTCCTTGTTTTTCAGTTCCAGCTGCTGCAATTTCTTCTCATAACTGGCTTTTTTCTCTTTCTTTTCCTGTGCAATTTTCACCTTCAATTCAGCAATGTTTTCTTCAAAAACCTTTATCTGTTCTTCCGATTCCAATATGAACTTTTGATAGGTTGTAACCGTGTCCTGCTGCACCTTTATTAAGTCGCTTTGAGCGTCTTCTAAACTTTTCTCAGCATCCTGTACTTTATTAACTGCATTGTCTTCCTTTTCTTTCTGCGACTGGCAGGAAGATATTGTTCCACCAATAATTACTATGGATAGTATCAAAATCAATTTTTTCATTCCTTCTTGTTTTTAATTATGGAATTATTTCCTGGATATAAAGGTATGTCTATCTGCTCCCTTTACTATTACATAACTATGGATATTAGTTACATCATTCACACATTAACAGGGAAATAGTTGGTAGCAGGAAGAATTTAACCGGAGCCTGCAACTTGACATGAATCATTCCTGACAATCATTTAACTTTTTAACTCTTTAATAAGTTCTTTTAAATTGACGGAGGCGTAGGTCGATGAATAATCGGACATTGCGTAAGGTATAATTAAGTCATCATTATGCACCATTGATCCGCACGAATAAACTACATTGGGGACATAACCCTCCCGTTCCTGGGCATTGGGAATTAAAAGCGGGGTTTTGGATCTTCCAATTTCTTTTTCAGGATTATCGATATCGAATAAAGCTGCCCCTAAAACATACTCGCGCATGGGGCCCACACCATGAGTTATTACCAGCCATCCATCTTCAGTTTCTATAGGTGATCCACAATTACCGATTTGAATAAGCTCCCAGGAGTATTTTGGTTGTTGCAACATTTTGGCCTCACGCCATACAGTAATATTATCGGAAAAGGCAATATAATTATTAAAACCATCTAACCGACAAAGCATTGCATACTTTCCATTCACCTTTCTTGGAAACAATGCCATTCCTTTATTCAGAGCAATTTCACCATGCAAAGGCATTATCTTAAAGTGATAGAAATCTTCTGTTACAAGAATTTTGGGCAGAATAGTTGTCCCGTCGTAAGCTGTATACGTAGCATAATATGTTGTTTTGTTGTTTTCATCTTTAAACTTCACAAAGCGGGCATCTTCTATACCATTTTTTTCGTTTGCTGAAACAGGAAAAATAACCCTTTCCGAGATATTAGTATCCAAAGAAAACTGAAGTTCATAATGCGATGAGGCGAGCCATATAATTTGATTAAATAGATATTCTTTTTCGGTTGTCAAATGAATAGCTTTTCTTGATTCCTCAATACACCTGCGCAATTCACCATAGGTAAATTCATCATTAAGTTTATCCAATATTAAGCCAGGCGATATAATTCCATGCATTTCCTGCATTTCATCAATTTTATAGGCAAATGATTTCTTATTGTATGTATGAAGCCGGATATGTTCGGCTTCTTCCAACAAGTTACCAATGGGTTCAAGCGCAAGCTTATTGGACTTATCAAGTATGCCAGTCCTGAATACAATGGATGAAATATGCCCTTCTCCTGTAGCCCTGAAACTAATAATAACCCTTTTTCCACCCGGCTTAATCTCGGTCTGATCAGGATGTTCAACCATCGAAGGGTTAAAAAAAGCTACCGATTCAATAGAATATTCCATGGTGAAATAAGAACCAATAAGAATTTGTTTGGAATAATCAATTGCATCAGGCGTTATGTTTAAATGCGAGAGCAAATGAGTAATTCTATGAAAATGCTTTTCAAAGATTTTAGAAATGTTCCTATGACGCATCGAGTAATCCCTAAGCGTCTGCTTTAAAGCAAAAGAAGCATCTTCTTCATGCATTTCCAGGATATATCGAATGGTATTTATAGCCCTTTGGTCGTTTGTAAAAAGAAAACGGGCAATCACCCTGCTGGGGTCCGGGTCAAATGCTATATTTTTTCTACTTACAGTAATCTGCATTCTATTTAAGTTTTCATAAAGATAATGGCAAAAATGGAATAATAACCCATATTTCAAATTAGATTGTATCCAGCCTCAAAATTTTCTGCTAAATTTCTTCAATGTTTCAACATGATTGTTTTTTAAGTTGAGTGGAGTTTTCCGAAAGAGCCCCTTTGGCAAACCGGAGTGCAACCTGCCAAATACAAAAATGCGGGTTCATCAAAACCCTCTTGGTAAAAAGCACGTTATTACGCTCTTCCTCTTAACTTTTTTTAATAACCCTCAATACATTATTTTCATACCTTTGCATGTCAAAAAGAACGCCTATGTTTTTTGACAACGAAAAATTCATTGGAGAAGGTCTAACATACGACGATGTGCTCATCGTCCCCTCATATTCTGAAGTTTTACCAAGAGACGCAGACATCAGTACACAATTCACAAAGAACATAAAACTTAATATCCCCATCGTCTCTGCAGCCATGGATACTGTCACAGAATCAAAGATGGCGATTTCCATTGCTCAGGAAGGTGGTATTGGAGTATTGCACAAAAATCTTCCTATTGAAGACCAGGCCAATGAAGTAAGAAAAGTTAAGAGGGCTGAAAACGGAATGATCCTTGATCCGATCACCCTGATGGCAGATGCTGTCGTCATGGATGCCCTGAACATCATGAAGGAATACAGCATCGGCGGAATTCCGGTAGTGGATGAAAAAAATGAGCTGGTTGGGATTGTAACAAACAGGGATTTACGTTTCGAACTGAATATGGACAAACCGGTTTATGAGGTAATGACCAAAGAGAACCTTATTACAGTCACTGAATTCATTGATTTCGAGCAAGCTGCAGAAGTCCTGCAGGAACATAAAATTGAGAAGCTTCCGGTGATCGACAAAAACAACAAGCTTGTCGGCTTGATCACCTACAAAGATATTATTAAGATCAAAGCCAGGCCCAACGCCTCAAAAGATGAACGGGGCCGTCTTCGTGTAGCAGCAGCCATCGGCATAAGTCAAGAAACCTTTGATCGTGCCAGTGCGCTTAAGAAGGCAGGAGTGGATGCCCTGGTCATTGATACTGCACATGGGCATACAAAGGTGGTTCTCGAATTTGCAAGGAAAATTAAACAGATGTTTCCTGATACGGACCTTGTTGTTGGAAACATCGCTACCCCGCAGGCAGCAATAGACCTCGTTGAAGCAGGCGCAGATGCGGTGAAAGTAGGTATCGGGCCAGGATCCATTTGTACAACAAGGATCATTGCCGGTATTGGCGTGCCTCAGCTCTCTGCCATCTTTGCCGTAGCCAGGGCATTGAAAGACCGGAATATCCCCATTATCGCTGATGGGGGGATCAGATACACAGG
>JAGYLD010000076.1 GCA_018401355.1 Bacteroidales bacterium | reverse complement strand
TCAATCTCTGCAGGATTTTTAACCGGATTATAAAATCCGATTTTTTCAACGAACCTTCCGTCACGTGGTGCACGACCATCCGCAATGACAATGTGGTAAAAAGGCTTACCCTTCTTACCTTTTCTTTGCAATCTGATTTTCGTTGGCATAATTAAAAATTAAGATTTAAAAATTGGGGTGCAAATATCCGAATAATTTTTTTAATATGAAACGAAACAATGAATATTAATAAAAGAAACCTGAACAATCAAATCATTTCCATGAGTTTATTGCATGATTCTATTATTTCTTTTTCACTGTTTCTTAAAGTCTTCTTTAATTCAGTCATATATTTAAGGCAGGTTTCTTTGATTTTTGCTGATTCATTTTCCATTTGAGGTGCTTTAATTTTCATTTCAATATCTGTGTTCAGAAATGAGATGGTTGAAAAGCTGGTATAGGCTTTATGCAAAATTTCGTAATGTTCTGGGTTAAGTGACTTTAAGTGGAACATAAGCCGGTATATATTATTCTCTTCATCAGCATCACTATTGTTTTTCTTGATTATTTCCCTGGCAATGGCTGTAAACAGTGATTCTGGATTATTTAAACTAAGATCGTCAAATTGGATTTTCGTCATTTTTCAATATTTATCAACATAATGAATTAAATGTGACTAAAGTATTAATTTTATGGTCCGCTTTAATAAATTATCAACAGGAAATCCCGATTGATCAAAATGCCTGATTTCACTCATCTGCACGTACATACTCAGTTTTCAATCCTTGATGGGGCTGCCAAGATACCTCTTCTGATCGATACAGCACAATCATATGGCATGGATGCTCTTGCCATTACTGATCATGGTAATTTATACGGTACTTTGAAGTTTTTCCTGGAAGCCAGGCGGAAAAAGATCAAGCCTATTATTGGATGTGAAATATATGTGGCAGCAAGAACCCGACATGATAAAACGGAAAAACCCGATCGAAGCGGCTATCATTTGATATTGCTTGCGAAAAACCTTGAGGGATACCGCAACTTGTCCCGGTTAAGTTCCCTGGGATATACAGAAGGTTTTTATTATACACCAAGAATTGATAAGGAGTTACTCAGGAAATACCATCATGGAATTATTGCCTCATCAGCTTGCCTGGGTGGTGAGATCCCGGAGACCATTCTGAAAAAGGGTGAAGACCAAGGGGCAATGGTGCTGGAAGAATACCTGGATATTTTTGGAGAGGACTTTTATCTCGAACTCATGAACCATGGTTTGCCGGAACAGGACAGTGTTAACAAAGTACTCAGGGGTTATGCTTCAAAATATAACGTAAAGCTGATTGCCTCCAATGATGTTCATTTTGTTAGGAAGGATGACTTTGAAGCTCATCATATTCTGATATGCCTGAACACAGGTAAAGACGTCGAGGATGTTTCCGGGATGCATTACACTGGTCAGGAATATCTTAAGTCTCAGGAAGAAATGGCAGAGCTGTTTGCCGACATCCCGGAAGCACTTGCCAATACCAGGGAGATTGTCGATAAGGTTGAGGAATATGATATAACTTCCAAAAAGATCATACTTCCGCATTTTCCTTTGCCGGGGGAATTTGCCTCTGAAGATGATTATCTTCGCCACCTGACATATGAAGGTGCAAAAGGGCTGTATCCTGAAATTTCCAAAGAAATTCGTGACAGGCTGGATTACGAGTTAAAGGTGATAAGTGAAATGGGTTTTTCAGGATATTTCCTTATTGTCCAGGATTTCATCAGGGCTGCAAAGAAAATGGATGTTATCGTTGGTCCTGGCCGTGGTTCAGCAGCCGGTTCCGCAGTGGCATTTTGTACCGGGATCACCAACATCGACCCAATACGTTATAACCTTCTTTTCGAGCGATTCCTTAATCCTGAAAGGGTTACCATGCCGGATATAGATATTGATTTTGATGATGATGGCAGGGAGCGGGTTCTTGAATATGTAGTAAAAAAGTATGGCAGGGAGAAAGTTGCTCAGATCGTTACATTTGGAACCATGGCTGCCAGGCTTGCCATACGGGATGTTGCCAGGGTGTTGCGTTTGCCCTTGCCTGAAGCAGACAAGCTCGCTAAGATGGTTCCTGAAAAGCCAGGCACCTCATTATCCAAAGCATACAAAGAAGTCAAAGAGCTTGGCGACATTAAAAAGGATGGTGATGAGCTTCAAAAGAAAACGTTGATTTTTGCTGAAACTCTGGAAGGATCTGCGCGCCATACCGGAACCCATGCCTGTGGCGTGATCATTGGCCCTGATAATCTGATGGATCATGTCCCCTTAAGCACTGCCAAGGATTCAGAGCTGCCTGTTACTCAGTACGAAGGAAAGCTTGTTGAGTCGGTTGGTATGTTGAAAATGGATTTTCTGGGGCTCAAAACGCTATCCATTATTAAAGATGCCATTGAAAACATTAAAGGAACCAAAAACATCAGCATCAATATTGATGACATTGCCCTGGATGATAAGAAAACTTTTGAGTTATACCAGCGGGGTGATACCATCGGGACTTTTCAATTTGAGTCGGATGGAATGCGTACATACCTGAAAGAGTTGAAGCCCACCAACATAGAAGACCTGATTGCAATGAATGCACTTTATCGACCCGGGCCGATGAACTTCATTCCAATTTATATCAATCGCAAGCATGGACGTGAAAAGGTGGAATATCCCCATCCGTTACTGGAAGAGATTCTAAGGCCAACCTACGGGATCATGGTTTACCAGGAACAGATCATGCAGACAGCTCAGATCATGGCAGGGTTCACACTTGGAAAAGCAGATATCCTTAGAAGGGCCATGGGGAAGAAGAAAGTGGATATCATGGCAGAGCAAAAGGTTGAGTTTGTAAAGGGTGCGGCTGAAAAGGATATTAAGAAGGACAAGGCCGAAGAGGTCTTTAGTATTATGGAACGTTTTGCCGAATACGGATTTAACAGATCCCATTCTGCTGCATATTCCGTAATAGCTTACAAAACGGCATTTCTCAAGGCCAATTATACAGCTGAATATATGGCGGCTGTGCTGACCCACAACCTTAGCGACATTAAGAAAATCAAGTTTTTTATCGATGAATGCAAGAGGCAAAATATTGATGTCCTCGGACCGGATGTTAATGAAAGTAGTTTGAATTTTACAGTGAATGAAGAAGGACAGATACGGTTCGGCCTTGGTGCCGTTAAAGGCGTTGGTGAAGGAGCGGTTATAAACATAATTGAAGAAAGAACAGGAAACGGAGAATACAGAAACATCTTTGATTTTACAAAAAGGATCAACTTGCGCAGCGTGAACAGAAGATGCATGGAATCATTGGCCATGGCTGGTGCTTTTGATGGATTTGAAAGCAGCCACCGGGCGCAGTATTTTTTCAGGGAGAATACCGATGACAGCATTTTCCTGGAAAAAGTTATTCGATATGCTGCCAACCACCAGGAAAGAAAAAGCTCGGCTCAACAATCCCTTTTTGGTGAGGATTCTGAAGAGGAGACCACAGATCCTCCCATGCCTGAATGCGACCGTTGGACCAAACTTCAGCAGCTTAAAAACGAAAAGGATGTGACTGGCTTTTATATGTCTGGACATCCACTTGACGACTATGCAATGGAAATAGATAATTTTTGTAATACAGGGCTTGCTGAATTAAATCAGGATATCAGGCAGTTTGAAAATAAAAATGTGTCATTTGCGGGGATGGTGACTTCCACCCAGGCCAGAACTGCAAAAAATGGGAAACCTTTTGGAATCTTTGTGATGGAGGACTATTCCGATACCCGGCAGTTCATACTTTTTTCGGAAGATTATCTTAAAATGAAGCATCTGCTTATCGAAGGTTCCCAGGTACTTGTTAAAGCAAGAGTTGAAAAAAGATATAATAATGAGGATCAGCTTGAAGTCAGGATATCCTCTATGAACCTGCTTCCTGATGTAATAGAGAAATTTACAAAAGGCATTGTTATAATGGTGAATCTTGTTGACCTGGATCAGGAAAAAGTTGAGCAGATCCATCAACTCATTAAAAAGCATTCTGGCCGTTGTGAAGTGAACTTTAAAATATTTGATGCAGTTGAGAAACGTACCCTTGAACTTAAACCCAAAAACAACGGAGTAAACCCTGGTGAGTTCCTCAGAGAGCTGAAAGAAATCAAACAAAATTACATTATTTTTAATAATTGTTTTTTTTGCTTGGTTTAATTTATCAAAAGAATATAAATTAGGTTAATTGTTAAATCACTAATTGAAAAAGTATGGCTTTAGGAATTTACTGATGAATTTCGGAAGAAATGGTTTTGAAAGCTGATAAGCCCGTTATCATCGATTTTGGGCAGAATGGTGTGGCCCATGCCGCATGGTAGGCCCCATTGTCCAGGAAATTGGTGAAGATTATAAAGAAAAGGCAGTTGTTGGCAAATTGAATGTTGATGATAATCCCGGAGTTACAGCAAAGTTTGGTATAAGGAACATTCCTACCATTCTTTTTTTTAAAAACGGAGAAGTTGTTGATAAGCAGGTGGGAGCAGTTCCAAAACAGGTTTTGACCAATAAGCTGGAAGCAATTCTATAATGCTTCATTTTAAAGATTTTCAGGAGTGGTGGATGAGATAGCCACCACTCTTTTTATTTGTAAACATATTTACGTTTTCATGGATCAAAAAATTGACCTGAAACGGTTACAGCAATTCAGTTCCTTGGAGCTTATTGCCAGGCAGGTAGTTGAAGGTTTTATCACAGGCCTTCATAAAAGTCCTTTCCATGGCTTTTCTGTGGAATTTGCGGAGCACCGGGCTTACAATTCAGGTGAATCAATAAAGCATATTGACTGGAAGCTATACGGTCGTACTGATAAACTATTTGTTAAAAGATATGAGGAAGAAACAAATCTTCGTTGTCATATCATTGTTGATGAATCATCATCGATGTATTTTCCGGATGCCGGACTAACTTCTATCGACAAACCCAATAAAATCATTTTTTCGATTTATGCTGCTGCTGCAATCATAGAACTTTTGAAGAAGCAGCGTGATGCTTTTGGTTTGAGTATCTTTTCCGATGAAATCGAATTGACTACGCCGACAAGATCAACCGGTGTTCATTCCCGTTATCTTATTTCTGAACTTGAAAAACTGATTCAGAGCAGGCCTTCAAATCAGAGAAAAGGTACTTCCGCTGCGGGATCACTTCATCAGATAGCTGATATGATCCATAAAAGATCCTTGATTGTTATTTTTAGTGATATGTTTGACCAGGAGGACGATCCCGAAACATTGTTCTCTGCGCTGCAACATCTAAAACACAATAAGCATGAAGTTATATTGTTTCATGTGGTGGATGGGCATAAAGAGCTGAATTTTCAATATGATAACAGGCCCTATCGTTTCGTGGACCTGGAGAACGGAGAAGAGATCAAGCTGAATCCACACGATATAAGAAAAGATTATACAGCTGCTGTACAAAGCTACAAGAAGGAACTCATGTTGCGTTGCGGTCAATACAGGATTGATTTTGTTGAAGCCGATATCAATAAAGGATTTGAACAAATACTGCTCCCATATTTAATGAAAAGAAAAAAGATGTTTTAAAGCCTAATCCTGGCCTGTAACTTAACTTCGAAGATGTTTTTCTTCCCTGCATCATAGTTTTCATTTTCTATCAACCTTCGGGAATATTTATTGGCGGATGCTTTGAACCAGAAATCCAATCTGTCCCCTGCCGGTATTTTAATGACGAGATAACATCTTATTCCTGTTCCGAAGTATGCCGGGACAGAAAATGCATAAAGAACATCATATTCATATTGGTATATTCTTGATTCATATTGATCTGTATCGAAAATCATCCATCTGAATGTGGCTTGCAGTTGTATATTCTCAGGCCGAAATATGATATCCTGGGAAAATGATGAACCTGTTACTTTACTGGTAAGGTTGTTATTGTTTGATAATGATATAAGATTGTAGTCCATACGGTTTTTTAACCTCAGGCCATTGCTGATTTTAATGGTATTGATGACAGTGGCTCTCCATGAGTCCTTATCCGTTAAAGTCCTTATGTATTCTCTTCCTGTTTGATTGTTTTTTTTGTTGGAGATATACCTGAAAGTTGTCTTTATATCTGCATCCGTACCAAGCTGGTGTTGAAGGTTTATCTTTAACCTCATCGATTCAGTAGGTCCATCAATACTATACCTGAGCCATGGATGTCTGGCCAGATCAACCTGAGCACCCAGAGTCCAATAGGCGCGCAGGTGGATTAATATGCCAGCAAAGATTGCCCATTCACTTCCGCCGGAACTAATTCTGTATGGCGCATTCAATAAGTGATCAAATCCTCTTGAAAATTGATGATAATGAAAAGCCATTTCAACATTGGAATAAAAAACAGCAACATTGTTGGAAAATGCCCATTTTTTCATATCCATTAGAGTATATTCACCTGATACGACCACATTATTGAGTGGTTGAATAAGCCAGTCTACTCCTGCATGTATCAGATTTTTGCCTCTCCAATGGAATTGGTTGCAGGGTTTGTAAGGTTTCTGATAATCTGCGCTTAATGAAGTACTGAGAAATGAAATCCCTGTCCTGAACCATTTTCCGGAATGTCTGATATAACTTCCCCAATTAATCATTGTAATGGCATTCCTGTCTGATATTTCACTTGTAGTTCTGTGATATCCGCTTTGCTGCAGGGAGGATACCTCCAAAGGATTGCCATTTTCTTCTTCCTGTACATTTGCATCCCGGCTTAACCTGGAATAAAATGCGTTTAATTCCCATCCTGAGAATCCAATACATAGTCCAAAACCCCTCATAAATCTGTTTTCATCTGAAGAAGCAACAGGTTTGATCCCTGCGCCCCGAAAGCTGATTTTTGATGGTGTTGAACTTCACAAGTTTGTGGATTACTCAGATGGTGAGGCCTTGCCCGGTTTGAACATGAAAATCACCAACAACAATTTTCTTCAGAAACCCAATATCTTTTGCAGTGATATACCCGGAGTAAAAGTCGAATCCTGGTTTTATTTTGTTTTTAAGGCTGTCGGGAATAGAATTGCCCAGGAAGGGTTCTCCGGCATCTTTGTCTGCCCGAAATCCAAGCTGAAATTTATTTTTCATCTCTACTGTTGTTTTTAAAAACAACCTGTCCTGAGATCCGAGAAAGTTTTCAGTTGAGGATGATTTATTGTTTTGATTAAGATATTTGCGGGCCTGGTCAAACTTCCTGGAATACCTTGTGAAAATGTATCCTTTAACAGACTTTTTCTTTTCGTATTGTATTAATGCCCTGGGTTTTGTTGTCAATTCGATAAAGGGTTTTATTTGATCCAGGATGGTCTTATTAAATCCGGGTATTGAGAGGATTTCCTGGTAGGTTAATAGTTTCCCATAGTTTTCTATGTAATTCAATAAACTGGAAATTTGATATTCACTGAACAAACTCAGTGACTCCAGTGATTGTCGGTCTGCTTCATTGATATTCAGTGGGTTTTCACGAAAACGGGTGAGTTCTTCAAGTATCTCTTCGGGAATTTTGAAATTTTCTTCTGATTCTGCCAGATATTCCAGAGATCCGGCCAGTTCCTGTAAACCCTGGTTTTCCTGGGAATATGCAATTGAAAACATAAGGGTGGTTAATATTAGGTTGAGTATTATTTTTTGCATTTGTTCAAAGAATATTGAATGGATAAACATGGTGAAAAGCCCAGTACATGATGGTAGGAACTGGCAATATCGATTTGAAGGCGATGGAGTTTTAGTCCGGATCCAACTGAAATTGACAGGGGGGGAGCAGATATTCCTGTCATAATGGTAAATTTGTCACAGGGGAAAATCTCCAATCCACATTTCCAAACGGGTTTTTGATCGATAATTTTTTCTGTTTCAACCAGTATCCTGAGATTTTTGCTTTCATCGAATACCATTCCTAAGCGAAAAAAGGGGATTTCATTGCTCTTGTTTTCTTTTAAAAACAGGAAGGAGCCTGGGTTTCCTGCCTGGAAGCCAATTTTTACTTTAGAAGTGGCCTGGAAAATTATGCCTGCGTTAAAGTCACCTGAGCTTGATTTTAATTTTTCTTCTCCAACGACCAATGTTGTGTAATGCAATTCTATTCCGACCGAAATTTTTTCCCGGAAGTTCCTGGCATATGACAAGCCAAGTTTATTTTCGGAATAAAGGCTGAAACCAAACCTGGTTAAGCTGATGGCCATAGATCCGGGCTTACCCCCAAAAGCCAATGCCATTTCAGTGCTTTGAAGTTCTTTTAACAGATAACTGTTTTTAGTAGAAAAGCCTGCTTCCAGGTATTTATGTGTGGCAAGTCCGGCTGGATTTCCTCCAACTGCCCAGAAGCTATGGTCAGCGACAGTGCTTTCAGCAAGGGCAATGGATCTTGCTCCTGATTGTCCGGTGGCTGTGGCCGGGGAAAATAATAGCAACCAGCCGAAAATGAAAAAACAAAGTAATTTTGAAAACAGAAATGTAAATATTGTGTTCATAGTTAAAAGATTTAATCATCCCTTAACCTTTAGTCCATGGAAATGCAAAATGTCCTCAATTTTTTAAAAAAACTTCAGGAAAATAATAGCAGGGAATGGTTTGATTTCCATAGAGACCTTTATTTTCAGGCGAAGGCAGACTTTGAAAAATTTACGGCTGAAATTATTCAGGGCATTTCAGGATTTGATCCCGAGATATCCGGTTTACAACCCAAAGAATGTATATTCAGGATTTACAGGGATATCCGGTTTTCAAAGGATAAAACCCCGTATAAAAACAATTTTGGAGCTTCTATTAACAAAGGAGGCAGAAAGGGCTTTTATGCGGGATATTACATTCACATCCAACCTGGAGCAACCTTTGCCGGCGGAGGGATATATATACCCCCGGGTGATGTGTTAAAAAAGCTAAGAAGTGAGATCTGTTATAATACGGAAGAGTTCAAGAGAATCATTTTTGCAGATGAATTTAAGGATCACTATGGTGAGCTGATGGATATGAAGCTTAAGAACCCACCAAGGGGTTTCGACAGGGACTTTCCTGATGTTGACCTTTTAAAATACAAGAGTTATGCCGTAGGTCATCGATACTCTGATAACGAAGTTCTGTCTTTCGAATTCAAAGAAATGGTACTGAAGTCATTTATGTTGCTGCTGCCTCTGGTAAAATTTCTAAACAGGTCATTTGAATAAATAGAATTACCGTAAACTTATCCGTTATGACCGTATACTGATTTTGTCTTTTTTTCCGGACCTTACTATATTATATTTGCGATTGTCGATTGGTTAATTAATTTGTTAATCCAGTTTTGAAGCCCCTGAAGGCTCCACACTATTTTTTCATAATTCTAGGTTTTTTTCATACTAATTGTGCTATTGCTTTTTTTCATGACTATTTCACTACAAGCCTTCAGGGGCTGACTTTTGGTTATGAACAAAACAGGCCGCTTCCTGCAGGAAGTGGCCTGTTTTATTTGTAGGATTTTTGTTTCAGTTATGCGTCAATATTGGCGTATTTGGCATTCTTTTCGATGAATTCTCTGCGAGGAGGCACCTCATCACCCATCAGCATTGAGAATACTCTGTCAGCTTCAGTTCCGTTTTCGATGGTCACTTGTCGTAATGTCCTGAATGCCGGATCCATGGTTGTGAGCCAGAGTTGCTCGGCATTCATTTCACCGAGGCCTTTATATCTTTGAACATGCAATCCCTTTTCACTTCCATTTGCTGAGAGTTCAATGGCAACTTTTTCTCTTTCTTCTTCACTCCAGCAATATCTTTCTTCTTTTCCTTTTTTGATGAGGTACAAGGGTGGTGTGGCAACGTAAACATACCCTCTTTCAATCAATTCATGCATATATCTGAAGAAAAATGTAAGGATAAGGGTGGCAATATGGCTGCCATCAACATCAGCATCGGTCATGATGATGATTTTATGATACCTGAGTTTTTCAATGTTAAGTGCTTTACTGTCTTCTTCTGTTCCGAGGGAAACCCCGAGGGCGGTGAAGACATTTTTTATTTCTTCATTTTCGAAGATTTTATGCTGCATGGCTTTTTCAACGTTCAGGATTTTTCCCCTGAGCGGCAGGATCGCCTGGAATTTTCTGTCTCTCCCCTGTTTTGCTGTTCCACCTGCAGAATCACCCTCTACAAGATAAATTTCAGCTTTGCTGGGATCCCTTTCTTCACAATCTGAGAGTTTTCCTGGCAATCCGGAACTTACCAATACATTCTTTCTTTGTACCAGTTCCCGGGCTTTCCTTGCAGCATGTCGTGCTGTGGCTGCCAGAATAACCTTGTTTACAATGGTTTTTGCCTCTTTGGGATTTTCTTCAAGATAATTTGACAGATGGTCACTAACCATTTGATCAACCAGTCCCATGACTTCCGAATTACCGAGCTTGGTTTTTGTCTGGCCTTCAAACTGGGGTTCTGCAACCTTTACAGAGATTACAGCAGTTAGTCCTTCCCTGAAGTCATCACCATTAATATCAAATTTTAGTTTGGCAAGCATTCCGGATTTTTCTGCATAGGTTTTTAACGTTCTTGTCAGGCCTCTGCGAAATCCTGATAAATGCGTTCCGCCTTCGTGCGTGTTGATATTGTTGACGTAAGCATGGATGTTTTCAGCAAAGGAGGAGTTATACTGCATGGCGATTTCAATGGGGGTGCCATTTTTCTCTCCTTCGATGTTAATGGGATCGTCCATGAGACCTTCCCTTGTTTCGTCAAGATAGCTGATAAAGTCAACGAGACCGTTGTCAGAGTAAAAAGACTCTGTAAGAAAATTCCCGTTTTCATCCTGAGACCTTTCGTCGGTTAAAGTCAACATTATGCCTTTATTCAGGAAGGAAAGTTCTCTGAGTCTTGTAACAAGAGTGTTATAATCATATTCTGCAACAATGAAGATGCCTTGGTCAGGCTTGAATGTAATTTCTGTGCCGGATAAATCGGTTTCACCGATGGCTTTAACAGGAGACTTTGGGTTTCCGTATTCATATTCCTGCAAAAAAATCTGGCCTTCTCTGTGGACTTTTGCCTGCAGAAAAGAAGACAATGCATTCACACAGGAAACGCCAACGCCATGGAGTCCCCCGGAAACTTTATATGATCCTTTATCGAATTTGCCACCTGCATGCAAAACAGTCATCACAACTTCAAGTGCAGAGCGGTTTTCTTTTTCATGCATGCCGGTTGGTATGCCCCGGCCATTATCGGTAACGGTAATAGAGTTATCAGGATGAATGGTTACTTCTATTTTATCACAGTATCCTGCAAGGGCCTCATCAATGGAATTGTCCACCACTTCATAAACCAGGTGATGTAATCCCCGGAAACTGACATCCCCGATATACATGGCAGGACGCTTTCTGACCGCTTCCAGACCTTCCAGTACCTGAATGTTGTTTGCAGTGTAGTTTTCTTTCGATAGGTTGTTTTTTTCTTCTGTGGTCATATTCAGTAAGTTATAAGAGTATAGAAACTGCACAAAGATACAAAAAATATACCTTTAATAAGCCATATAAAGTCAAGAAAATCAGTGATTTTATTAACATCTATATGTTTAAATTGGAGGGTACTGAAATCCTGTGAAATATAACCTTATTCAGGATCTGTTATAATATTGGCAGAATGAATCCTAATACATTCAAAATCAAGTTTTTCCTGGTTGTTTAAAGAGATAATTGCTGTGCAGACGGTAAAGCTGGTGCCGGGAAAAACCTGGAATATGTTTTTATCGGGAGAAATTCCCGGAAAAGCAAAGATTAATTGGTTGTTAACATTGGAGTCTTTATCCAGGGTTAATTGCCCCTTACCCGGAATATTAAGTGTATCGGTAAACCCTTCATAAATGAGTCCGTTATTTGTTTCTTCAATGCTTCCATGCAGATAAATTATTTCATTATGTTCACTGTTGTTGAGAATCTGAACATTCCATAAATCAGAAATAAATAATGCTTCGGAATCCGGTGTATTAAGGATGATTTTTTGTTGCG
>JAGYLD010000075.1 GCA_018401355.1 Bacteroidales bacterium | reverse complement strand
GTCTTTATCAAAGTCATTCACCTGACCTACCTGGGGGAGGCACTGTTGACTGGACCAATCCATGGGGAGAATATAAGTTCATTGACGACATCGAAGCCCGTGAAGATGGTGGAACACCTGGATTTTTGCAGGCAATAAGAACTGCTTTATCCATCAGGCTGAAAGAACAAATGCAAACTGACCTCATATACCAAAGAGAGAAGCAGTTGTTGAACAAAGCATTTCCTGAATTAAAAAAGATCCCCGGGCTACACATCCTGGCAGAGGAAATACAGGACCGCCTGGGAGTCATTTCATTTTATATCGATGATATTCACTTCAATCTGGTGGTGAAGCTTCTTAACGACAAATATGGCATACAAGTAAGAGGAGGATGTGCCTGTGCCGGTACGTATGGACATTATCTCCTCAATGTTTCGTACGAGGATTCCCACAGCATCACTGAACTTATAAACTTCGGGGACCTTTCACGCAAACCGGGATGGGTCAGATTATCATTGCATCCCACCATGACCGATGAAGAACTTGATCTGGTCATTAATGCATTAAAAGAAATTGCAAAGCACAATAAACAATGGGTAAATGATTATGTCTACAACAGGCAAACAAACGAATACAGGCACAAAAGCGAATCAGAGGATAAAACCAAAACAATAATTTCGTGGTTCGACCTGGAGTAATAAAAAATTCACATTACCTCCTGATGATCAATTTTTGGAAATAATCATGCTTTTCATCTGAAATTTTAATGATATACAAACCAGCAGGCTGATTACCCATGTCAATCTTTTCCTGATCTGTGATTTGCCTTGATAAAATCTTCTGTCCTCCTGAGTTGAATATTGTGCACTTGAATTTTCCTTCAGCCGTAATAGTGAAAAGTCCGTTTCCAGGATTAGGATAAACAAGAACTTCTTTACCGGAAGCAATGTCATAGATACCCGTAGGAACATAAAGCCTGAAAGCATTTTCCAGCATCAGATCATCCACATGCAGGTCATAAGGCCCCGGGCTGGCATCCTCCGGAAGAATAAAATTGCCCTGGATAGTAAGGTCATTTATGACGTTAAAAAAGCTACTTTCGATAATTTCTGCCGGGTTGTCATGAAAGCTAAGGTAAACCTCATCAACACCGTTAGTGAAGTGGGTATTTTGACCTTTTATCTTAGCCGAAATTGTATCTCCCTGATAAGCAGAATCAGGCAGTATTGAAAGCAATGAGGCCTCTCCCTGCAAAACAGTGAATGCTTCTGGAAGAACAAGTTCATCTACTTCAAGATCCCAAAGTCCAAGTGTTGCATTGTCATGAATGATGAAAACAACTTCAAGCTCTCCGTTGTTGATCACTGTCACGTCGCTGGCGCTAATGACTTCCGGTGGGGTTGCAGCTGAATATACAAGGTTGACCACGGGGCTTGTCCCTTCCCATACAGTATGTTCACCAATTACGGCACAGGTTACCTGCTCAGCTTGTACTGCAGAATCAGGTTCGATGCTAACAAGCACCGGGTCTCCCATTTGCTGTACCTGGAGATTTGAGAGATAAATCACATCACCACTGGTTGACCCATTTCCATTGGCTGCATTGAAAGAAGCATAGAAAGCAACATCATCTACACCGGGATCTGGTGCGGTCCAGCTCATGCTCCATACCTTCATATCACCAACAGGGTTGTTCCCGTCTGAGGTATGAGTAATAGCGGATTGTCCGTTTGTTAATTGTGTCTGAAGTGGATCTGTGATGGTTAATGTGCCAACTTTGTTTCCTGCAGCATCTTCAGCCGTAAGCTCAAAACCAAACTTTACAACACCAGTGTGTGTCCCTATCAATGTCACATCGTAAGTTTGCCCGGGATTATAACCTTCCTGGGGGATTGTCGTTGTAATCCAGCCATCTACCTGATTAGGCGTACCCGAATGACATTGTGTACAACTTGAACCAGCATCTCCAGGCGAACCTGTTTTGCCACCCGGAGAGCCAGAACTATTGGCCATCAAGATAATTACGAAAGGGATGGAAATTAAAATAATTGGTAATAATAACTTTTTCATAGATGTTCATTTTTTTATAAAATTAATACAAAATGATTAACAAATGATCTCACTTGAAAAAGTAGTCTCAAAAATGATTGTTTTTCGTGTAAAAGAAATTCAGATTTTAACGATTCAATAGCGAGTACAACCAATCAAACTTTGGGATTAAGGGTAATCAGAGTTATTTCAGGCAGAATTCCAACTCTTCCAGGATATCCAATATTACCAAGTCCTCTGTTAACATAAAGGTATTGGGGATTCCTCTTTGTTCGCCTCCCATAAAAACCCGCCCAGTATTTATACATATATTGTGCGGGGCTCCAGCGAAAATTCCTCATTTCCACGCCAAATTGAAATCCATGTGTATGACCGGATAAGGTAAGTAAAATATCCTCATGACCGCCTTTTACTTCTGATTCCCAATGTGTTGGGTCGTGAGAGAGCAGTATTTTCACCGAAGCATTATCCGTTCCTTCTTTTGCTTTGATGAGATCACCGTGTCTGGGGAACCTTGAGATAGAACTCCAGTTTTCAACTCCAATTATGGCCAGCTGTTCATTTTCTCTTTCCAGTATCCTGTTATCATTTTTCAACAATGTCCATCCCAGCTTGGAATAAAAATCTTCCAGTTCTGTCAGGTTTTCTGCTTTTTCCTCTTCGGAAGACCAGTCAACATAATCTCCATAATCATGATTTCCCAGGATGGCATAAACACCATTCCAGGCCCTGATCTTTTTCAGGCTATCCTCAAAAGGATAGGCTTCCCTGGTGGTAAAATTGACAAGATCTCCTGTAAAAACAACAATATCAGGATCCAACCTGTTGACCATTTGTACGGCTTCATCCATGGCTTTTCTAGAAGTCCAGCTGCCAAGATGCATATCAGATATTTGTACTATCCTGAAGCAATCAAAAACAGGTGGAAGATCCGGTACTTCTACACTCACCTTTCGTATCTTAAAATCATGGGCCCATTTTATCATACCAATGATCAATCCACTTAAGATAAATCCACCCCCCAACAATCCAACATTCTTCAGAAACCTTGAACGGGTGATCTTCTTCTTTGCAGGGAGTTCTGCGACACGATTTCGCTTTTGTTTGCTAAACCTGAAGAGGTGCTTAAGCACTTTGAGTAAATCAGCCAATAACAGAAATAGAACAGAAAATACTTTTGCTGCATAAACAATAAAAACGAAACCCATCAGATAAGTCCGCCAGGAATCATCCCATTGCTCATAAGGTAAAACTACCGAAATTAATGTCATTGAGACAATGATGACAAGGGGAAGCCAATAAAACAGGGAAATGCTGTATTTCAACCACCTGTGCCATACAGAAACGTTTTCCTTTATTGAATTCCATAAATACCAGTCCATCAAAAATACCAGGAAAAGTACAGGAAAATACCTGGCATATGCGGGATAAAGGGCTGCTGTAATAAAATATGCAGCAACAAAGGTTATAAGAATGGTTAATATATAATAGTGGCTTTTCTTCAACGCAGCAATTATAGTCAAACAGCTCAATTAGTATGTTAAAATAAGTTTACCATTTGATAAACAAATTATTAAGCCATTTGTTTGATGTAGTTCACCAATCCTTTTGCTTCAAAAACCTTCATGAGCTTTTCAGGCAATGGACTGAACGAGAATTTTTTAGGTCCGACATTAACAATTCCTTTTTCAAAATCAATTGATACTTCATCACCGGAGTGATATGCATCCACGGCATCAGGTAAAATAATAATTGGCAGGCCTTGATTAACAGAAGATCTGTAAAATATCCTGTTCACAGATTTGCAAATTACTGCTTTGACCCCTGCATATGACAAACCGACCGCCGGATGCTCTCTGGAGCTTCCACAACCGAAGTTCGCCCCTGCAAAAATGATGTCATCTTTGCTGACTTTATCAGCAAAGCCATCATCAAATCCCTTAAAAAGATGAGGCAATATTTTATCTCCTTCCGAACTGGCAACATTATAAGTCAAATTACCAGCAAACATCTGGTCAGTATTCAGATTGTCAACATCAGCGTAATTCCAAACTCCGTTGTTGTAACGTTCTTCATTTTCGGAAATGGTAACAGTCTTGCTTTGCTCTTGCTGGAATGGGAACTTATCATCTGCCTTGATCCCCCTGGGATCTGTAATTTCTCCCGCCAAAGAAGAATATGCAACCGTTGCTGGAGAAGCCAGGTAGATGTTTGCCTCCTTATTCCCCATTCTTCCTTTAAAATTTCTGTTTGCAGTGGAGATTACATTATACCCATCTGCCGGAATACCTTGTCCGGTGCCAAGGCAAGGACCACATGATGTTGAAAGGACATTTGCTCCTGCTTCCAGGAAAATCTCAATAAAACCATCCTTCAGGGCCTGCAGGTATATTTCCTGGGATGCAGGTATGATCAACATCTGAAATCCTTCCGGAAGTTTTTTACCGTTCAGGATCATAGCTACCTCTTTCAAATCTTCATAACGTCCATTTGTACAAGTACCAACCAGGGCCTGGTTCAATTTGGTTCCTTGCACCTCAGATACGGCTTTCACATTGTCTACATGATGCGGAGCAGCGACCACAGGGAATACATCCTCCAGGTTAATATCTATCTCTTTGGCGTATTCTGCATTATCATCTGCCCATATACCATTGATCTTCTCGCAACAATAATTGGACAGGATCTCATCAGCAGGGAATACAGCATTCTTTGCACCCATTTCCGACGCCAGGTTTGCTATGGTCATCCTTTGAGGAATGGTCAGTGTTTTAACCCCTTCACCATGATACTCGATGGACAAATAATCCGCACCGGATGATCCGATCATTCCAATGATCCATAAGGAAAGATCTTTGGCATACACCCCGGGTTTTAGTTTGCCATGAAGTGTAATTTTTATGGATTCCGGTACCCTGAACCAGGTTTCAGACTGTTTCCACAGCCCGGCAGTTTCAGTGCGGTCAATACCAGCGGCAAAAGCATTAAATGCACCCGCAGTGCATGTATGACTGTCTGAACCAACAACGATCATGCCCGGTTTGGCATATTTTGCCACAATCTGATGACAAATTCCTTTGCCAACATCATGAAATTGTTCAATCCCATTTTCCTTTACAAGATTCCTGATACTCTGGTAATCATTGGCAAGCTTTGCATTTGTTGGTGGTGCATTATGATCGAGCACAATCAGAACCTGTTCAGGATCTGCTATTTTTTCTCCGTTCATTTTTGCAAAAGTCTTTGCAATACTCGCTGAATTGTCATGAGATAAAATAATATCCGGCCTTGCAAATACGATACTTCCTTTATTTGCTCCAAAAACTTTTTCAACAAATGTTTTTCCTGGCATAATAGATTATTTAAATGTTATAGATTAAAATGCACGCCAATGAATTATAATGAAACGCAGCAAAATTACAATTCCTTCAGGAAATAATTCAAGAAAAGCAAAAATATAAATGAAGAACATCCAAATTTCTTACATGATAATAATCAAATCAATACAACCTTAATCCTGTCAATTACCTTATTACCCAATCTGTGTTCCAGGATATAAATACCAGGAAACATCTTGTTGAGCCGATCACCTGATTGATACCATTCAATTTTCTGTTTTCCTTCACTACACGGGGCATCTGAAACAATATTATGGCATATTCCCAACAGATCATAAAACACGATGTTCGTCATTCCAGGCCTGGGATTATAAAATGTAATGACTGCATGATCTTTTGCCGGGTTGGGAACAAACTTAAGATGTCCCTGATTTTTATCATACTCATTCATCCCAACATCAAGCACGATCTCGAGCAGATAATCTTCAGTTTCACCGTCATAGAATTCACCATCCCCATGCCAATCATTTCCTGTCTGGCTGTTGGAAATGGTAAACCTTGACCATACATATCCAATATCGGGACCTGCAATAAAAGGTGGTGGCGACAAGGCAGACAATAAGCCATTAAATGCTGAAGGGACAACAAAATCGACCATAACATGTTCCGGAACGATATTTGAGTTACACATTGTTCCAGCATCATATGCCCATATTCCATCCTGGTTCCAGTCTATCAGAATATTCATATAAGCATCTGCCGCGGAATTGTTTTGGACCTGTATATCCAACTCTGTTCCCCAGTGAACAAGGGAGCAAATAGTATCAAGGAAGGTGGCTGTTCCAGAGCAGGGAACCACCTGTTCCTGTCCTGCTGGTCCTGCTATGGTATATGGCTGAGGAATGGTTAAACCAGCATCATTATCCTGGAAGCATTCGTCATTATCATAAGGCATGCCAAAGGGAGAACAGATTCCCCCATTCCCATCATTTTCGTGGTCAAAGGCAGGCCCTAACCAAATATTTTCAGGATAATGAATAATGTATTGCCCGGGATTGCTGCCTGAAACACAGGTTGGGAAAGCACTTACCAATCCTGAAGACGGGTATGCCAGAGCTCCATCAGGTGCATCTCCGTAATCAGTGACATCCTTCAACACCACCAAATAGTCTTCCACCTCACCATCATAAGCATGTCCGTTATATGCCAAGCCTGTCATGGTGCTAAAACGGAACCTTGCAAATGAAGTATCTGATAAAGCCCCTGGGGGCACATTAAATGTAAGATTATTGGTCGCAGCAACCAATGCCTGGTCTGTAAATATTTGTTCATTTGCATCATCCCAATCACCATCACCGTTAAAATCAATCCAGGCATTAAGAAAACCTGTTACAGAAGCTGTCACGTCAACAGCATTTGATTTACCTATTAGCAGGCTTCCTGATGGAAAAACAATCCCATCCTCATCGTTGCTGTTATGGTTATCATCTCCAAGCGCATTGGGATCAGGTATCCCATCCGGTTCCGGGTCCACTGTGCTTCCCAGGAATGTGACACCGTCCAGATCATGGCTGGCCCCCAGGTTTATTGCCATTGTTGGATAAGGAGGATCAGGGGCATCCCCCCTGTCTGTTCCTGATTCCGGGTTATCGGCAATTACAAACAGCAGGTCACCTAAACCATCATAAAAAGATGATGTGTGGACCATATATGCCGAATAATAGTCAGCCACCAGTGCCATATACTCTCCAATCCAGGCATCACCTGTCTTAGTAACAAAAGGCGGAGGAAACATCTGGTTGTTCACCCTCACATTTGGAGAGAAACTGGTTCCTCCATCCGTACTGCAGGCAAAATACACATCAAAATCAAAATCTGAAAGGTCATTTCTCCTGTCATACCAGCAAATATCAATGACTCCATTTGGTTTCACATACATCCAGGGCAATATCTGATCACTCATGGTTGCATCATCATTGACCCTGAATGGACTTGTCCATGTATTGCCGGCATCTGATGAACTGATAAAGAATATATCGGCTTCATCTCCTCCTGTTCCATCCGGATCTGCAGCATATACAATATAAATTTCAGATGGGTCTGCAGGTTTTACTTTAACAACTGCAGCGCCTTTCGCCCTGGTATCGGTATTTCCGTTCAAATGCAAAGGAGGCAGATCAATGGTATCAACAAGTATATCCGGTCCCCATGTTACACCACCATCGGTGGATTTATCAAGGTATATCAATCCCTGGCCTCCTGTTTGAACATTATAGTCAACCCAAACGACAAAAACAGTCCCATCTTTTGCCACATCAGGAACGGGCATATTCCCCATATTATTCACCCAGGAATTGATGCGGTGAGGCGGGCTGAAGGCATTCCCACCATCCACAGAATATGAAAAATAAATATCACTATACGGCAAAGGCTGCCCCCACCCCCTGTCCTGGATCCAGGTAACATAAATATTGTTGTAATAAGGACTTGACTGATAGTTGTCGGAACAAATCTGATCCCTGTCGTTCAATCTGTATGCAGTGTCAGTAGATGAGGCTGGAGGCCCTTCAATAGAAACGGTTACAGGATTGTTCCAGGTAACCCCGCCATCAGTGGATTTATGAACATACAAACCGGTTGTTGGTCCCGCAAACCAATTGGCATCTGTTGCTATTTCTGCAACAAAAACATGGCCGGAATCATCAACCGTGATGCTGGGATCAAACATATCAACCATCTGGGCTCCGGTGAAAGTGTTTACGGGATATTGCAAATGTGTGTTGTTCCAGGTTCCGCCTAAATCAGTGGAGTAACTTACTCCCATGCCTGGCCCGCCCGGAAATGGTTCATCATTATATGCCGCTATTAATAGCGATGGCGGATCAAAACCCTCCCCGGGAACCATGGCCATGGAGATTTCGTTTTGAACCAATGTCATGGTTGGGTCCGGGTCAATAAACACATCACCGGTAAGAGGTGCTCCCAACATCAATTGATAATCCTCAACTTCACCATCAGGAGCCTGTCCAAAGAACTGCAAACCTGGAGCAGTACTAAACCTAAACCTGGTATAGGTTGCAGATCCTGAAGCGATAGAAGATGGAGCAGTGAAATTCAGGATATTGTGGCCCGGATTTAATGGTATATCCGTAAATATTTGTTCATTGGCATCTGCCCAATCACCATCAGCATTGAAATCAATCCAGGCATTCAACATACCTGGCATGGAAGCTATAACGATAACACTGGCATTCTGGCCTGCCTGTATCCATGAGTTAAAAACTACTCCGTCAGCATCATCATTTCCGTTGTAATCGTCTCCATGAGCAAAGCCAATGCCCACTTGTCCATCAACCTCACCATCCACGCTCAAACCCATTTGCAGCCCGGGTATGATCACATGGTTTGCACCATTATTAGCGGCCAAAGTAGGATAGGAAGGATCCGGAGCATCCCCCCAATCAAGCCCCTGAGAATAAATTAATCCAGGAAATGATAATAATAAAATAAGGAAAGCCAATAATACATTTGAAGTTTTCATATCGCAATAATTTACAGGTAATAAATAAAGAGTAGCTATTTATGCGATCTGAAGCCAATTCTAAATACAAGATAAATAGAAACTACAATAAAATTACTACAATTTGACATAAAAATCAAGCTAAATAAGTTGTTTCCCGACATTTACAATAAATCCTAATCCAATAACAAAATACATATATTCAGACGTAAGATCTGTTATAAAACAATAGTAATGAGGTAAAAATGCATTGAATTCATATAAAATTAAAGTGTAAAGATTATTATTTATGAAAATTTCTTTTTATTTTCGCATATTCATTGATTGAAGAGAGCAACATGAAATCTATCCCAACAATTCTGTTAGTAGCAGTATTGCTTTGTTGTATCTGGAATCCCTCCAGTGCGCAGCATCTTACGGATACCAAGATAGGTACAGCTGTAATAGATTTCCTGATGACAAGTCCCGAAAAGGCAAACCCTTCTAATCCTGCACAGGCTACTGCTCTCAGCATTATAGGCAGCCTTTATCATTCAGCAGGTGAAAATAGATTGTCCGGAAAATCTGAAGAAGAATATACTAATTATGTTTCGATAAACTACAGGTTCCAAACAGGAGACCCCTCGAAAGTTGTAAGGGACAAAGATGGAAACGCCTATCTTATCTTCAGGGGGAAAAAAATTCCCATCAGCCGTCAATTGATTTATCAGGCCATCTCTGTTCCGGCACAGTCTAATGCTTTGAATAAACTTCCCCCTTACGAGATGGACATACTCAGGGATGAATATTATAATAAAAATGCTGCAGCAACATGTCTTTTCACATGTACCGGTTATGATGATAAAGATGGCAACGGAACCATTGCACTTGAAGAATGTACAGATGTAAAGAGATCATTCAGCATTAAGGAACCATTATATATCGCCTATAAATACAACAATAAGCATGATTTAAACACATCCTTTTCGATAGCCATCTATAAGGAATTAAATGGTGAAAGGGTCAGATACAGGGAGTTTATGATAACAAATAAACAGGATAATGAAATTAAGTTCCTTCCTTACAAACCTCCAATAGAACTCGAATCCGGCGTATATCTTATTGAAATAAACCATAAGTTCCTCAAGAAAAATGGCAGGACTGCGAGGAATGGTTCCTTCATCAAACGTGAAAGGTTTGAAATAATGGATTAATTTAGCAGTAGAAAACAACTGCTTATGCCTTCTCCAATTTACCTTGATTATAATGCTACAACCCCCCTGGACCCTGAAGTCATAGCCTTCATGAAACCTGTCATGGAGAAATATTTCGGAAACCCCTCAAGCATTTATTCTTATGGTTCCAGTGCAAAAATCCTGGTTGAAGAAGCCCGATCAAAACTGGCCAACCTCATTGGTTGCAATCCACATGAGATCATTTTCACAAGTGGCGGAAGCGAGTCCAACAATATGGCCATAAAGGGAATCGCCTTTTCCAGGAAGTCCCGGGGAAACCACATCATTACAAGCAGTATTGAGCATCCTGCTGTTATGGAAGTATGCCATTATTTGGAATCCCAGGGTTTCAGGATCACGTACATTCCTGTTTCTGAAGATGGTATAATTGACCTTTTAAAACTTGAAAGCAGCATCGAAAATCAGACCATCCTGATCACCATCATGCATGCCAACAATGAAACCGGGGTCATCCAGCCCATTGAGGAAATTTTTGAGATTGCCGGGAAACACCATATTCCATTTCACACGGACGCGGCCCAGTCAACAGGTAAAATTCCGGTAAATGCCAAACATGCAGATCTGATTTCTATAGCAGGGCATAAACTTTACGCACCAAAAGGTATTGGTGCTTTATACATAAGGGACGGCATTAAGATCGAAAAGCTCATCCATGGTGCTGATCATGAAAACAACCTCAGGGCCGGCACTGAAAACGTCCTGGAAATATCAGGTTTGGGTAAAGCTGCAGAAATAGCCGGACGAGACCTGGAAAGAAATATCTCACATAGCAAAGAATTAAGAGACTTGCTTCAAGAAAAGCTTTCTGGGGCCTTTTCTGATGGGATCATCAACGGCCATCCTGAAAAAAGGCTGCCCAATACATTGTATTTCACCATCCCTGGTGTTGAAAGTGGAACCTTGATCTCTGAAATCAATGACAAAGTAGCCTTTTCAGCCGGAGCTGCTTGCCACACAGAGGATGACCGTGCCTCAGAAACCCTGACTGCGATGGGGGTTCCTGAAAGCCTCTCCCGTTGTACCATCAGACTTTCAACAGGTCGGTTCCTCACAAAAGAAGATGCCGTTAAGGCTGCTGATATTATTATTAAGGCAGCAAAGAGCATCAGAGGAGATGGTGATTTTACAGTTCAACAGGATAGCGACATAAGGTTAACGGCTTACACCCAAGGACTTGGTTGCGCATGCAAGCTAAGGCCACAAGCACTTGAACAGGTCTTAAAGAACCTTCCATCTCAGGTTCACCCCGATGTCATAGTTGGCTTCGAATCTTCGGATGATGCTGCAGTTTTTCTGATCAACGATGAACAAGCCATGGTACAAACCCTGGATTTCTTTACCCCGGTTGTCGATGATCCTTATGATTTTGGCCGTATAGCAGCCTCAAATTCATTAAGCGACATTTATGCCATGGGAGCTACTCCCCTGTTTGCACTTAACATTGTGGCTTTTCCAAGCAGCAGGTTACCCCTTGAAGTCCTGGAAAAGATACTTTTAGGGGCATCTGATGTAGCAAAATCAGCAGGCATACCGATCATTGGCGGCCATACAGTGGATGACCCCGAACCAAAATTCGGTATGGCTGTCACTGGTGTTGTGCGTCCTGAGAAACTAATCAGGAACAACACAGCAAAGCCCGGCGATGTTCTGATTCTGACAAAACCCATAGGAACAGGCATCCTGAGCACTGCCATGAAACGTGGGTTATTGAACAATGAGGAATCAAAAGAGCTGGTTTCAGTCATGGTATCACTCAACAAAGATGCGGCCGAAGCCATGAAGGATATAGAAGTCCATGCCTGCACAGATGTAACAGGATACGGATTGTTGGGACATTTGTCTGAAATGACCACCGGTTCAAAAGTAGATGCAGAAATTTTTGCTAAAAAGGTCCCGGTTATTCCTTCCGCCATGAGGCATCTGACATCCGGGATCATACCGGGCGGAACACTGAATAACCAGGAACATTTTGGCAAAATGGTCAATTTTAATGATTCAATACCAGATCATTTAAAAACATTGTTTTTCGATACCGGACTTCCCGAGAGTTAT
>JAGYLD010000074.1 GCA_018401355.1 Bacteroidales bacterium | reverse complement strand
TTATGGTAACCGGAAGATTTGCACCTGCAATTTTTTTTCCAAGACTGTCGAGTGCTTCGATATTGATGAAATAATCACCTGCAAGCGTGTTGCCGGGAAAATGAAACCCCTGTTGATCATTACCAATGTCATGATCATGGCACTATTGGCCTGGGGACAGATCAAACTATCCGGATGGGGTATGGATTATACAGCAATATACCTGCTCATCGCTGTTCAGTCATTGCTTGTATATTCCCTTGTCCTAATCATTCAATACAATAAACCTGCCGACATGAAACTCCTTAGCAGCACCGTTAAAATGATCATGCTGGCAGGGATCCTTTCCATGGAATTGATCTGTATAGATATATAATATGCTGAAACTTCAGGAAAAGTTAAAACATAAAAACATTATCCTTGCTTCAGGTTCTCCGCGAAGACAAATGCTTTTACAGGAGCTTGGCATAACCTTCAGAGTTGAAGTCAGGAAAATCCAGGAGGTCTTTCCTCCAACTATAGGGGCCAGCAAAATCGCTGAATTCCTGAGCAGACAAAAAGCACTTGCCTTCCCGGATAGTGACCTCAGCACTAACACCATTCTGATTACAGCCGACACAGTTGTTCGGTTGGAGAATACAGTTGTTGAAAAACCTGGCAACAGGCCAGAGGCCATCAGGGCACTACAATTATTATCAGGAAAGAAACACATTGTAACTACCGGAGTTTGCCTACGCTCCTCTGACAGAATAGAATCCTTCAGCGTTGACACTGAAGTTTTCTTTAAAGACTTGCAACAAGAAGAAATAACCTATTATATTGATAATTATAAACCATTCGACAAAGCGGGTGCATATGGCATCCAGGAGTGGATAGGATACATTGGGATTGAAAAGATCAATGGTTCTTTCTACAATGTGATGGGACTACCTGTAAAAGCCCTTTATGATGCTTTGATGGCTTTTTAATGTTTATAATTTACCAGGGCATTCTAACCCTCCTTAAGAATTTTTATTGGTAATTTTACATACATATAATCACATCTACAATGAAAAAACGAAAGATTTTCGGTGCAATTTTGGGTTACTTTTTCCAGGGGCTGCTCTTCCTTGCGCCAATAAGCATAACGCTTTATATCATATACATTTCTTTTATATACGTCGATGGGTTACTCGATAACTACATTAAAGACATACTGGGATATTCAGTTCCCGGGCTTGGGATCCTCGTGATACTGGTTTCCATATCCATTATAGGATTTCTTGGATCTACATTCATTTTCAGACCTTTGATAAGCTTTTTCGAAAAGTTTGTCACACGTACTCCTTTGATCAAGCTCATCTATACTTCGATAAAGGATTTGCTGGAAGCATTTGTCGGCAAAAAGAAACGGTTTACTGAACCTGTGCTTGTGACAGTAAGTAAAGAAAACAATTTACGAAAAATAGGGTTTATTACAAACAGAGATTTACAGATCCTGGGACTTGATGACAAACAAGTTGCTGTATATTTACCCCATTCATATGCCTGGTCGGGAAATCTTTTTATTGTTCAAACAAAATATATTGAAACCATTCATGCAAATCCTGCAGAAGTCATGAAATTCATTATCTCTGCTGGTGTTACTAATATATAATAATCAACAACTGATGAAGAAACGACCATTGATTTTTGTTACCAACGATGACGGTGTAGAAGCTGCAGGATTACAAGCCCTCTCAGATGCTATGCGACAAATTGGAGATGTTAAAGTTGTAGCACCTCTACATCCTATGTCGGGCATTGGCCATGCTGTCACATCCCGGGAACCCCTCAGATTGAAATTCTTTGAGAAACAAGATAGTTATGAAAAATATGGTTGTTCAGGCACACCGGTTGATTGTGTCAAAATTGGTGAACAATACGTCATCAAAGGAAAACCGGATTTACTCGTTTCCGGGATAAACCATGGGTCCAATGCAGCTGTCAACATCATTTATTCAGGTACCATGGCTGCAGCCCTTGAAAGCACCATAGGTGGTGTACCATCCATAGGTTTTTCCCTGCTCGACAATAGCCATGATGCAGATTTTTCAGCATCACAGGAATACGTTGTTGAGATCGCCAAAAAAGTACTCCAGGAAGGACTCCCGGAAGATGTAACCCTGAACGTTAACATTCCTGCCGTTCCAAAAAATGAGATCAGGGGTATCAAGATCTGCCGTCAGGCGCGATCAAGGTGGGTAGAAGATTATGAGCAAAGAATGGATCCTGGCAAAAAGGAATATTTCTGGCTTAATGGCAATTTCGAATTGAGGGAAAATGCAAAAGACACCGATGATTGGGCACTAAAAAACAATTATGTTTCAATTGTCCCTGTCCATTTTGATTTTACCGCCCATAAATTTCTGAATCATTTTAAAAACTGGGAAAACCATGATTAAACGCGATTCGTATATCCTTGGCATCATTCTGGGAATCCTTATACCGGTTATTATCTATGCGATGTTTACCGGTATTGTCATTCTTGCTGAAGAACAGTTTTCAAGATATACCTTTCAGCGTTCACCTGTTATAGAAATGTTCAGCATTGCGGGCAACCTGATCATAATGCGCTATTTTTTTGTAAATCTGAAACATGACAAAACAGGCAGAGGGATCTTAATGACAACATTTATCCTTATCATTGCATTCTTTGCATTTTACAAAGACATGATCAATGGAGCATAACTTTTATTGCTGAAAAGATGAAGTACTACATAATTGCCGGGGAGGCATCAGGTGATTTGCATGCATCCAACCTGATGAAGGAAATCAACCTTAGGGATAAAAATGCCCATTTCAGATGCTGGGGAGGAGATATGATGCAGGAGCAGGGGGGGATATTGGTAAAACATTACCGTGACCTGGCATTTATGGGATTTATTGAAGTACTTTTAAACTTGAGAACCATCCTGAAAAACCTGAAACTCTGCAAAAAAGATATTCTGCAATATCATCCTGATGTTTTAATCCTGGTGGATTATCCGGGATTTAACCTGAGAATGGCAGAATTTGCTCATCATCGGGGATTCAAAGTTTTTTATTACATCTCTCCCCAGGTTTGGGCATGGAAAAAATCAAGGGTCAAAAAAATAAAAAGGGTTGTCGATAGAATGTTTGTGATCCTTCCTTTTGAAAAACAGTTTTACGCAGATTACAACTATCCCGTTGACTTTGTTGGACACCCACTGCTTGATGCATTACCGGACAGCTTTGACGAGAGCGACAGAAAAATTTTTATTGGAAAAAATAATCTACAGGGAAAACCCATTATCGCACTTCTTCCGGGAAGCCGGAATCAAGAGATTAATGTCATCCTGAAGATCATGCTCAGATTGGTTAAAGACTTCCCGGAGCATCAATTCATTGTCGCTGCAGCACCAGGTGTTCAACCTGAACTCTATCAAAAAATTATTGGAAAACATCCCGTCAGGGTTGTATACAATCAAATGCACAACCTTTTGAGGTTCTCAACAGCAGCACTTGTAACATCCGGCACGGCCACGCTTGAAACCGCCCTGATGGAAGTCCCCCAGGCAGTTTGCTACAAAGGAAGTGCGTTTTCTTATTACATTGCCAGAAGTATTATAAAGATCAAGTATATTTCTTTGGTGAATCTGATTATGGACAGGTTGATCGTCAGAGAATTCATTCAATTCGGGCTGAAGGAAGAGAACCTCAGGGAGGAGCTGATATCCATCCTTTATGATAAAAACTACAGGAAGAGAATGATGGCCAATTACAAACTGCTTAAAGAAAAACTTGGTGGCCAGGGTGCCTCAGCAAATGCAGCAAATTTAATGATCAGTTACCTGAACCAGGAAACAGGACGAAATCAATAATTACCAGCCAACATGGAAGCTTCATTTTTTTCAGCAATTTTATTACCAACTTCGCTGGGATTGTTGATGTTCGGTATGGGCTTATCCCTTTCCCTGAAAGATTTCGAAAGGGTGCTGATCAAACCAAGAAGCTTGATTATCGGCCTGTGCTGCCAGATGCTGCTCTTACCATTAATTGCCTTTTCAATAGCCACGCTGGCCAATCTTTCTGAAGAAATCAAAGTGGGCATCGTGATCATTGCGGCTTGTCCCGGAGGAGCAACCTCAAACCTGATCACTTACCTACTCAGGGGTAATGTGGCATTGTCAATCTCTATGACAGCCATCAACAGTCTCTTAACTTTGGTTTCCATACCATTCATCATTTTTCTGAGCCTCAAGTGGTTCACAGGTTCCGGAACCATTATTCAGCTTCCGGTTTGGAACACAATCATAAATATATTTCTCGTCACACTGCTTCCAACCTCTGTAGGAGTCTTTACAAAATACAAATTTCCTATTGTTGCCAGAAAGCTGGAAAAACCCGGGCGGTTCATACTTCCATCACTATACGCAATAATATTCCTGATTGCCATGTTCGGAGCTAAAGGTGAAAGCACACAGGAAATCACATCAATATATTTAAGGGTTGCCCCTTTTGTTTTGCTGTTAAATATTTTGGGCATGATTTCAGGCTATTCATCGGCCAGGATGCTAAAATACGGCAAAAGGACACAAATCACTTTATCGGTCGAAGTCGGAATTCAAAACAGTGCACTGGCCATTACCATTGCCGGCAGCAGTCTGTTTCTCAACAATCCCAACATGGCCATACCAGCGATCGTCTACGGATTCTTTACTTTCTTCAGCGCTGTTATCTTTGGGATTATCATCAATAAAAACTTTAAACTTAAGCTAAAATAGTTCCCTTTTTACCGGAATATTTCCTGATTTAGGATACTAAAAGATAAATACAGGAAAACCTATGGGCAGTTATGGAAATTTTCCGTTTGTCAGGCTATTGTTCCCTTTTGCAACAGGCATTGTTTCAGGAATATCAATAAATTCTTCAGCTCCGGAAGGTATTTATTATGGTGTTGCCAGTTTCTGGGGATTGTACATGTTGATGGTATTATTCTTCCCCAGAATAAACTACTCTTATCGCTGGCTTCCGGGATTATTGATCAATCTTACTTTGCTCTTTGCAGGATGGAACTATGCAGCCATAAAACTCAAAAAGGAGAAAGAGTCAAGTAACAGGCATCATCTCCATAATTATCATTTGGCCAGAATCACAGAACCACTCACAGAAAAAAGGAAAAGCCATATGGCCATTCTGGAAATACTTCCGGACACAATTAATGATCTTCCCGTTAAATCGCTGGCATATTTCTTAAAGGACTCTAATACCGTCAGCATAGAATATGGAGATTATATAATATTTAAAGGCCAGCTACAGGTGATCAGCCCTCCTTTGAATCCCAAACAGTTTGACTACAAAAGATTTATGAAGTTAAAAGGGGTGTTTCTTCAGACCTTTGTTTTACCTGAAGATTTCAAAATCATTAAAAGACCATCCTGGAAAGGATTAAAGGGATTAAGCCTGGATATTAGAAAACATTTCAAAAAAAAGATTGATCAACATATAGAAGATCCGGAAAACGCAGCCATTGCAACAGCCATGCTGCTTGGGGATGACCAATCACTTAGCTCAGAACAACAGAGCTCCTTCAGCAGTGCCGGAGCAATGCATGTATTATGTGTCAGTGGTTTGCATGTCGGCATAGTGTATCTATTGCTCAATGCATTCCTTCTTGGATTAAAGTACAGAAAATGGACCAACATCATCAGGGTGGCCATACTGATTTCAGGAATATGGTTGTATGCGTTGATCACAGGAATGTCGCCATCGGTAATGCGGGCCTCTACCATGCTTACATTTATTATCAGTGGCCAGGTGATGCGGCAAAAACCAAACATTTATAATTCTATTGCTGCATCCGCATTTTTTCTGATGATAACAGATCCTTGCATTATCTATCAAGTGGGTTTTCAACTCTCCTACCTGGCAGTTTTGGGTATTGTATCCATTCAGCCACTTTTCTATAATTTACTTAATTGTAAGTATTGGCTGCCAGAAAAGATCTGGGCATTGATGACTGTCTCGCTGGCAGCCCAAATAGGCACCGCCCCATTGGCCATTTATTATTTTCATCAGTTCCCTGTATATTTTCTATTAACCAACCTCATTGTAGTGCCCTTATCCTCACTCATTTTATATACCGGATTTTCAACATTCATCCTGGCAAACATAGCCTTGCTGGAAGTACCTATAGTTTTTTGTTTCAACCATGTTCTGTCCATAATGAATATTGCCGTATCAAAAATATCAGGTTTAAGTGGTTCAGTCATTGCAGGAATTCCGATGAGCGGATTTCAATGCCTGGTGGTATATTTGTTATTAACATTCACAACAATCTGGATATCAACGGCAAATAAGGCTTACAGAATTTTTGCACTTGCACTCATCCCGGCAATAACAATCCTGCATACCATAACAAAAAAACAACATCTGATCCAGGAAAAGATTCTGATTTATGCAATAAAAGGCCATACCTCCATGGACTTTGTTAGTGGCAGAGACCATATTTTCCTTGCAGACTCTGCTATGATCAACGATCCTCATTTGCAATCGTTCCATGTAGAAAACCACTGGATCAATTCCGGTTTGGAGAAACCTGTATTAATAGACTTAAAAAATGACACAACCATATTTAAAAAAGGGTTATCATTTAAGAAGCATGAAGGATTTATATTTTTTAACGGGAAAAGTATCTTGTTAATTGAAGAAATATTTTCACCATCTGACCTATTAACTGGGCATGATCTTTATGTAATCAGAGACATTCAGCATATCAAAACAAACCAAAGCACTATCAGAACTGGTCAGATTATCCTGGATGGCAGCTTAAAGAACTATCAAAAGTACAAATTGAAGGAGTACTTCAAAAAAGACAGTTTAGAATTCCGGGATATCATGGAGGATGGTGCTTATGTAATGGACATCGGAAAATAAAAAAGTTACACCACATGGAGGCGGTGCAACTTCATATAAAACCCTTATAAGACATTTATCATATTATCATATTATAATATATTAGGATTGATTATTCCCAAATAATCATGGTCTATTATTATATTCCCATAATAGCTATTGTAAACCATACGCTATTAGAGGCAATTTCCGTAATTTTGCAACATTATACTTATACAATGAAAAAGATCCACCTCCTCGTGTTGAAATCCTACCTCGGTCCCCTGGTCATGACCTTTTTCATTTCCCTGTTCATCCTCCTGATGCAGTTCCTCTGGAAGTACATTGACGATCTTGTCGGGAAAGGCCTGGAATGGTACATCATAACAGAACTGCTCTTTTATGCTTCTTCTACATTTGTTCCATTGGCTTTGCCCCTGGCTATCCTCCTTTCTTCTTTGATGACTTTCGGGAATCTGGGAGAACATTATGAACTGGTAGCCATGAAATCCTCAGGGATAAGTCTTTGGAGCATCCTGAAGCCACTTATTGTCCTGTCTGTCTTCATCAGCATATTTGCTTTTTATTTTTCCAATAATGTATTGCCGGTAGCCAACCTGAAGTTTAAATCTTTGCTGTATGATGTCAGGAATAAAAGGCTGACCTTTGACATCCAGGAAGGGGTATTCTACCATGAGCTCGACAACTTTGTGATGCGGGTCAGCAAAAAAGAAGATGATAACAAAACCATCAAGGATGTCATGATTTACAATCATTCAGATAAAAAGGGGAATATCGACCTGACAGTGGCCAAATCAGGTATTATGGAAACTACGCCTGATAACAGATACCTTATATTTACCCTATTTGATGGATATAATTACAGAGAAAATACAGACCAAAAGGACTACCAGGAAACCAAATCCTTTCAAAAAACCATTTTCGAGAAACAAATCAGACGATTTGATCTTTCTGCGTTTGAACTCAGGCGAACGGATGAACAGCTTTTTAAACGCAATTACCATATGCTGAACATCACGCAGCTAAATGAATCTATTGATTCGCTGAATAATTTATATAATGCGAGAATGGACGTTTTTGCCAGGGACTATTCGAAATTCTATTATTTTGATCGGATTGATACAATAGATTTTCTGAAATATGACACCTTACATTCCGGTTCGTATGATATACTTACCAATCTAACCGTCAACAATAAAAAACCAGTCATTCAGATAGCCCTCAACCAGGCAAGAAACATGCAAAGGCAATTGAATTTCACTCAGGAGGACTTACAAAGCAGGAAAGAATGGATACGGAAACATAAAGTGGCCTGGCATAAAAAATTCACCTTATCATTTGCCTGTTTTGTTTTGTTCTTTATCGGGGCTCCGTTGGGAGCCATTATCCGGAAAGGAGGATTTGGCCTGCCTGTTGTTTTTTCCGTAATATTCTTCGTAATATTTCATATTATCTCCATTACAGGGGAAAAGTCGGCCATTGCAGGTGCCATAAACCTTCCCGCCGGAATGTGGATGGCTTCTTTCGTCCTGCTTCCCCTTGGAATATTTCTTTCATATAAAGCTACAACCGATTCACCTTTACTTGATACAGAGGCCTGGAGCAAAGCATTCAAAAAGATCCTGGGCAGGAAAAAGAACAATTAAACTCGGTTTGTTCTGTCCCATACACCAGACCTGACAGGTTTCATCACCTTGAACATGCCAATCAATAAGGCAAGGTTCATGGCAAAAAAGTGGGTGACAAGCCGCATGAACCTGTTGTGGTAACCCAGGCTTTTGAATAATAGATCAAACAAAGGGATCATATAAAACAAAACCTGGCAAAGAAGAATAAATAAGTAAATATTGCTGTAAACCGCCAGCAAAATATTCGAAATAAGGACCATTATCATTAATACTGGTCCTAGCCAGCGGATAACTTTATGTGATAAAAAGCAAAAACCAATATGTTTTCTTAACAACAAACCACTAAAAGTCAGCAAGTTTTGAAAATTTCCCGTAGCAATCCTTGTTTTACGCCTGATTTCCACACCAATATCATTTGGAACATCTTCGAAAACAAAGGCGTTTAGGTCATTAATGGCTTTTTTCTTTTTTTCAAAGATCTTCATGTTGATATAAAAATCATCTACGAGGTAATTGGATGGAACCGGATCATAATCCGTTTTCCTGATTGAATAGCATCCTCCAAAAGGCCCCATCATTGTTCCCCAGAGCTTGCCTTCCATATTTTTTATCCATACTTCCCTTGAAATATAGCTACTTTCCTGATGGGAGATACCTTCTTTTTTAAGGCCGCGGTTTACCATATTGGTATCAACCAGGCCAATCTCAGGATTGCGAAAATGCTTTATCATATTAAATAAGGTATCCCTTGTAAAGATCACGTTGGCATCTGTAAGTACAAGAATCTCTCCTTTGGATTCCATTACCAGGTCGTTAACCACATTTTGTTTACCTCTTCTTTTGGTGTAGGGAAAAAATTTCAAAGAAGGAAATTCTTCCTGCAAGCGGCTTACTATGGAATTTGTCTCATCATCGGAGCAATCTGAACCAATCAGTACCTCAAGTTTACCTGACGGAAATTCTGAAGCATAAACCGATCTTATCTTTTCTTCAATAATGTCTTCCTCATTATAAGCAGAGATAATAATTGAAACACCGGGAAGTTCATCAAATCCATACACGTCATTGTTATCCTCTTTTCCTGCTGATAAAATTCTAAGCAACAAGGGATAAAAGAGATATGAATGTAATATCAACAGCACAGAGAGCCAGAATATGATTTGAAGTCCAATCACAGGTTTTTCTTATAGAATTCGAGCAGTGATCTTGTGATCACCATATTATCATAATTTTTATTCACAAAGTCGACGGCATTTCTGCCCAGCTGGTCAAATTTATCAAAATTCTCTAAGAGCCCGATTATTTCTTTTACAAAATTTTCCGGATCATCAGCAATAAGAAGGTTTTTTTCATGCGTTGTTGCAATGCCCTCAGTACCTATGGAAGTACTTACGATGGTCTTACCCAGGGCCATTCCTTCAATGATCTTGATTCTCATGCCACTTCCTGATAAAAGAGGCACGATCATAATGGCCTTTGATCTCATAAATTCATAGGCATCTTCCACTTCCCCTAAGAAAACCACTCCTGGTGTTTTTATGTTTGATATTTGGGGAGGGGCATTTCTTCCGGCGATATAAAACTTCAGGTCCGGATGATTTCTGTGCAACTCAGGCCAGACTTTTTCCAGGAACCAAAAAATTCCCTCCTGATTAGGTGACCAGTCGAGGGCTCCAATATGAAAAACCGAAGGGAAATCTATGCCTGACCTGTCCGGATTCAGTTCCTCCGTAAAGATCCCTGTTGGAGCATGAAACAGAGGAAGATGGCAGCCCAGCTCCCTGAATCTGTTGCCATCCCGTTCAGTAATTGGCACCAACACATCATAACTGTTAATGTACTGTTTCTCCATCCGCCTGATCCTGTCTGTAAGAATTTGAAGATATTTCTTTTTCAAAAAACGACTTTGCTTAGAAGTACGCTCCCAGATTTCATGCTCCACATTGTGTGCACGCATTGAAACCAATGCATTGCTTTCTTTTCTTATTTCCTCTGTATATGGTGCAACATATAAGCCTTCAAGCTGAATGACATCGAAATGTTCATCCCTAAGCAATCTATTCAGCTGCCGGGAAAAATCCCTGGTTATGAATCGCTGAGCATTGTACGGAAAATCAGACGTCAGCAGATTTTTCAATGCATCAAGTGGTGAAATCCTTGTATCTGTATCCACCGCAAGGAAATGAATTTTATCCTGAATTGTATCCGGAATATTTTGAGGATCAAAATAATGTTTTGAAGTATTCATTGCCAGAATGGTAACTTCATGACCCAGATCTGCAAATGCTCTTGCCATGGAAAAGGTGGCAATGGAGCCTCCATCTTTGGGAGGATAAGGCAATTTGTTACTGATTTGCAGTATTCTCATCTGTTTACTTCCGTGAAGTGCGCAAATATAAAGTGAAATTATGAAAAATCAATTAAATTTAGGCATTCAGGAATTAACCAATACCTGACGCTTAATAACTAAACCATTGATTATGATAAAAATCAATCAGAAAATGCTTAACCGGCTTAGCGAAGAAGCCAAAATTTCGCCAAGGCTTCGAAAGAATCAAAATTTTCACTACGGTCCTGATGACACCCTTCAGCGTATGCTAAACGCGATAGAACCAGGATCTTATATTCGCCCTCACAAACACGAAAATCCTGATAAAAGGGAAGCTTTTTTCGCATTAAGAGGTAAAATTATCATACTGGAATTTAGTTCAAATGGGGAAATAACAGATCATAACATTTTAGATTCAAGGAAAGGTAACTATGGAGTAGAAGTGGCTGCAAGAACCTGGCATTCCATGATCGCACTGGAAGAAGGCTCGGTAGCATATGAAGTTAAAGATGGCCCTTATGACCCATCCAATGACAAAGTATTTGCACCCTGGGCACCTGAAGAAGGTTCCATCGAAGTGGATCATTTTATGAATGAAATCCTGTGTCAACTCAAATTGATCTGACAGAATCCTTACCTTTGCCGGGATAATACATCAAGATCAATCAATGAAAAAGCCTTCAATTCCAAAAGGAACCCGTGATTTCACGCCTCAGGAGATGATCAGAAGAAATCATATCTTCGATACCATTCGATCTGTTTTTCAGCTATATGGTTACATGCCTATTGAAACACCTGCGATGGAAAATCTTGAGACTCTTATGGGGAAATATGGGGAAGAGGGAGACAAATTACTCTTCAAGATTCTTAATTCAGGAGATTTTCTGAGCAAAGTCAATCAGGAATTCATAGATAAAAAAGATATTGGCAGCATAGCTTCATCCATCACAGAAAAAGGGTTGAGATATGACCTCACTGTACCATTTGCACGTTATGTGGTTCAGCACCGCAATGAGATCTCCTTCCCATTTAAAAGATATCAGATACAGCCTGTCTGGAGGGCCGACAAGCCCCAGCGAGGGAGATACAGAGAATTTTACCAATGTGATGTCGACGTTATCGGCAGCAATGCACTGGTCAATGAGGTTGAACTTATACTTATCATCGATGAGGTATTCAAAAGATTGAACCTTGAAGTTCTGGTTAAGCTTAACAACCGGAAGATTCTGGCTGGCATTGCAGAATATATTGGCGAACCGGAGAAAATGATGCCCATCACCATTGCAATAGATAAACTTAATAAGATCGGACTGGAGAATGTGAATCAAGAAATGCTCAGTCATGGTGTTTCACAGGAAGCCGTTGAAAAGCTGCAACCCATCCTGGGTCTCGAGGGAAAATTAAAAGAAAAGTTCCCCAGGCTACAGGAAATGCTGAAAGGATCAACAACAGGAACGGAAGGCATTCAGGAGGCCATGTTCATCATGAAATATCTCAAGGAACTAAATATCAAAGCCAAATTCGACCTTGACCTGACGCTGGCCAGAGGCCTTGATTATTATACAGGAACCATCATAGAAGTTACCTCATCAGAGGTTCAGATGGGTAGTATTTGTGGTGGCGGCAGGTATGATGATCTCACGGGCATATTTGGGTTAAAGGATGTTTCAGGTGTCGGCATTTCTTTTGGAGCAGACAGGATTTATGATGTACTCAATGAATTAAACCGTTTTCCTGAAGATAAAAAATCAACATCTACAGTAATGTTTGTGAATTTTGGAGAGGAAGAAGAAAGGCAGTGCCTGTATTTACTACAACAACTCAGGGAAAAAGGTGTAAACGGAGAACTTTACCCTGAGCCGGCCAAGATGAAAAAACAAATGACTTATGCCAATAACAATAACATCCCTTTCGTTATTCTCATTGGAGCGGAAGAATTTGAATCAGGAAAAGCTTCTTTAAAAAATATGATTTCCGGAAAGCAGGAAGTCCTGGATATTGACATTTTACTATCGAGATTTAATAAAAATTAATGCAATGTCAATGGTACAGATATAACTTTTTTAATTTTG
>JAGYLD010000073.1 GCA_018401355.1 Bacteroidales bacterium | reverse complement strand
TAAAACCTTGCTGGCAAAGGCCGTTGCAGGTGAAGCCAAAGTGCCTTTCTTTTCAATTTCAGGCTCTGATTTTGTGGAAATGTTTGTGGGTGTTGGTGCGTCAAGGGTTCGTGACCTCTTCAAACAGGCCAAGGAAAAAGCACCTTGTATCATTTTTATCGATGAGATAGATGCCATTGGACGTGCCAGGGGAAAAAATCCCATGACCGGAGCAAACGATGAAAGAGAAAATACACTAAATCAGCTTCTTACAGAGATGGACGGCTTTTCAAGTAATACAGGAGTAATTATCCTGGCTGCTACAAACCGGGCCGACATACTGGACAGGGCTCTTATGCGTGCCGGACGATTTGACCGCCAGATACATGTTGAACTACCCGACTTAAAAGAACGGGAAGCCATTTTTAAAGTGCATATGCGTCCTTTAAAAATCAACGATTCCGTCAAAGTTAATTTCCTGGCTAAGCAAACTCCTGGTTTTTCCGGAGCTGACATCGCCAATGTTTGTAATGAGGCTGCACTTGTTGGTGCAAGAAAGGAAAAGGAAACCATAGACAAGCAGGATTTTATGGATGCCATCGACAGGATTATTGGAGGCCTGGAGAAAAGAAATAAGATTATATCTCAGGGAGAGAAAAAAGTGATTGCATTCCATGAAGCAGGACATGCATCCATAAGCTGGTTGCTGGAGCATGCACATCCACTGGTAAAAGTTACCATAATCCCAAGAGGTAAAGCATTGGGTGCTGCCTGGTATCTTCCGGAAGAACGACAGATCACTACATATGAACAGATGTTTGATGAGATGACAGCCGCCCTTGGTGGAAGAGCTGCAGAAAAGGTAATATTTGGTAAAGTCTCTACCGGAGCACTAAATGACCTTGAAAAAGTAACCAAGCAGGCTTTCAATATGATCGTATATTTTGGCCTGAATGAGAAGGTGGGAAATATTAGCTATTATGATTCTACCGGTCAACAGGAATACTCATTACAAAAACCTTATAGCGAAAAGACAGCGGAGCTTATCGACAAGGAAGTGAAATCTATGGTTGAAAAAGCATATCAGAGAGCTGTCAAAATCCTGGAAGACAATAAGGAGAAGCTTGAAATGCTTGCCAACAGGTTGTTGGATAAAGAAGTGATTTTTAGTGAAGACCTTGAGGGTATTTTTGGCAAGCGACCTTACGATAAAGATAAAATGGAAGAAGAGGAAGATCTGGCAGATAAAAGTGATGATACTCCAACTGCGGATGATCCAAAAACCGAACCGGCTTCTCCTTGAAAAAAATGACGCTCATGCAAGAGAGATCACCCAGGGAAAAAATCCTTACAAACATTAGAAATGCCCTGATCAACAAAACTAAAACAGGCAAGGAAAGTGTAGCTGGTACAACTGATGTGTATAGAGATTCTGGCAAAGATCCTGCCGTGTTATTTGCAGAGACATTGCAACAAGCCAATGGGAATTTCATTTATTGTGAAACATTGGTTGATTTTGCGAATGGCCTGAAAGGGCTTATGGATACAAAGGGATGGAAATCTGTTTTTTGTCAGGATGATAGCCTGCAAAAATTGCTTAAAGAAGCTAAAATTCCATATCGATACAGTGAAAACCTTTTAAGTGAATCAAAGGCATCTCTCACACGGTGTGAATACCTGGTGGCAAGGTTCGGGTCAGCAATGGTTTCTTCAAAGACAGGAACAGGCAGAAAAGCGTATATTATTCCCGAAGTTCACATTATATTAGCATTTACAACACAAGTAGTGATGGACATCAAAGATGCCATAATGGGGATACGGCAAAGATATAAGAATCAATTGCCTTCCATGGTATCACTGATAACCGGTCCGAGTCGCACTGCCGATATTGAAAAAACACTGGTTATGGGTGCACATGGACCGAAGGAGTTATATGTTTTTATGATTGAAGCCTGATAGAGCCAAGTTATTATGGAAACACAATGGATGATATTTTTTAGAACCCAGCGACCATATAAATCTGGAATTGCCGGAGAGAGGCTTAGGGATCATGGCATATGTTGCAGTGAGGAAAAATATTATCATGAGGGAAAGACTAAAAGCATCGCTTTGCAGATTCATAAGGAAGATTTTAATATTGTAAACGATATCCGAATAAAAAATACCACAGCTTGAGTAATATTGCTGTCAGAACGATAACAGGGGCATTATTTGTACTGCTGGTGCTGGGATCAGTGATCTGGAGCCCATATCCCTTTGCTGTCTTGTTTATGGTCTTTACAGGATTAGGGCTGTGGGAGTACTACCGGCTGATGAAGAATAAGCTGGAAGGGGTATATTCCATTTTTGGCATGTTTGCCGGCCTGATCATGTATCTTACCCTTACGTTAACAGCCCTGGAGCTTTCATCACCCGATATTTTGCTGATCAATATTCTGATACTCATATTTATTATGGTTATTGCTATATTATCCGACGGTAAGCATTCCATTGAAGGCCTGGGAATTACATTTCTAGGCATTGTATACATAGCCTTGCCATTTGGTCTGTTAATCTTTTTTACAGAGAATGTTTTGGAGCAGCCTTCATACAATGCAGGATTTTTAATAGGTTTCTTTATTCTTCAATGGGTATATGATATCTTTGCTTACCTGGGCGGTAGATTTTTTGGAAGAAACAGGTTGCTTCCTGAGATATCCCCCAGGAAAACATGGGAAGGGATGATTGTGGGAGGATTGTGTGCCTTAGCATCTATTCTTTTTGTTAATTATGTTGTTTTTGATATTGGATTGGCCTATTGGGTGCCTGTTGCGATGATAATAATCGTTTTCGGAACCCTGGGGGATCTTGCTGAATCGATGATAAAGCGATTTGCTGAAGTAAAGGATACAGGAAGGATTTTTCCCGGCCACGGAGGCGTCCTCGACCGTTTTGATGGTTTATTGTTTTCTTCTCCTGCTGTTTTTATTTATTTTATGATAATCTTATAAAATGCGAATTCATAAGGCAGGAATAATGCCCATCACAGTAATTTTGATCCTTGTTTTGTTGATCCTGGCGATCCCAAACATCATTCAACAGGAACAAAATCTGCTGCACTATATTCTTTATGGTGCCGCCACCTTATTCATGGTTTATGTTGTTCGTTTTTTCAGGAGGCCGGATCGAAGCATCAATTCAGATCCGGAAGCAGTGCTTTGTGCTGCCGATGGCACTGTCGTGGCCATTGAAAAGGTTATGGAAAAGGAGTATTTCAATGCTGAAAAGATACAGGTTTCCGTATTTATGTCCATCTTCAACGTACACGTGAACTGGTATCCTGTTGATGGGGAGGTTGTTTTTATGAAACATCATGAAGGGTATCACTATCCGGCATATACACCGAAAGCATCACTGGAGAATGAAATGACTACAACCGTGATTAGAATGGAAGATGGGAAAGAGATAATGGTCAGGCAAATAGCCGGAATTATGGCAAGAAGGATAGTGAGCAATGCCTGCGAAGGAAAAAATGTGAAACAGGGAGAGGAAATTGGGATTATTAAATTTGGCTCGAGGGTCGACCTTTTACTTCCCCTGGATATGGATGTCAAGGTTGATTTGCATCAAAAAGTCAGGGGCAGGAGGGATGTTATCGCAACATGTTAAAATAATTCCTTTAATTCAATAAGATCCCGGATTTCATAGTTGACTTTTACATCATGTAGAAGTTCTTCAGGATTAAAGAACAATTGATCCATGCCAGCGTTTCTTGCGCCCTCAATATCCACATCCAGATCATCACCCAACATAATGCTATTGCTTTCAGAAGCACCTGCCTTGTGCATTGCAAGTTCAAAAATGAACGGATCCGGTTTTTTTACACCAGCTTCTTCAGAGGTGATTACATTTTTAAAATATTTGTCGATCCCGGTTATTTTTAACTTTTGGAATTGTACCTCCTCAAACCCATTGGTGATAATGTGAAGATGGTATTTGTTATTGAGATAGCTCAAAGCTTGTATCGCATTTGGAAAAAGATAAGCCCTCTCAGGTCGCATGGTAACATATTCCTGAGCAATTTCGTGCGACAGGCCCGGATTGTCAATATAAAAACTGTTTAATGTGAGTTCAAAACGCTTAACGCTTAACAATTCCTTCTTTATTTCACCTCTTCTGTAATGGCTCCAGAGAATGTCATTGTGTGAATTGAAAACACTGACCATTTCATCCAGGCTGGGAATGCCAAGCTCTTTTAATTTAAAATACCTGAATATGAATTTAAAAGACTCCAGAGAGCTTCTTTCATGGTCCCAGATGGTGCGGTCAAGATCAATGAAGAAATGTTTGTATTTGCTCATGGGAATTATTTCCAGGAATTCTGTTGCAAATGTAAAATAATTAAATCCTATTCAAAAACTTGACAAGAGGAACTCTTTGTTTTATATTTGTGATATTAAAATGATATCATAGTAGTATTTTTTTAAATTTACAGTTATGAATAACGAACGAAAACATTCAGCAGGAAATGGTTACCTGGCATTAATGATTGATTTGATCATGATCATCGTCCCCATTATTTTGGTTATTATGTATGAGCAATACTGGTGGTTCATAATAACAGGCTTGGGATTAGTTGGATTGCCAGGATTTTTTATTGTTAACCCCAATGAATCAATGGTACTGGTATTATTTGGTAAGTACAAAGGAACTTTAAAGAAGAATGGTTTTTTCTGGGTTAATCCGTTTTTTACCAAGAGGAAGATATCCTTGCGTGCCAGAAACCTGGATAGCGAGCCGATTAAGGTAAATGACAAGGTGGGAAATCCGATTTTGATTGGGATTGTACTTGTATGGCGGGTGGATGATACTTTCAAGGCTGCATTTGATGTGGATGAATATATTCATTTTGTGGATATTCAAAGTGAAGCAGCTATACGCAAGCTTGCCGGTCATTATCCTTATGACAATTATGATGATGAGGAGGCTGAGATGACCTTACGTTCAGGAGGTGAGGAGGTGAATCATGTATTGGAAGAAGAACTTCGGGAGCGTTTGGCCATTGCAGGCATTCATGTTATTGAAGCCAGGATCAGTTACCTTGCTTATGCTTCGGAAATTGCCAGTGCCATGCTGAGGAGGCAGCAGGCAGCAGCCATTGTAGCTGCAAGGATTAAGATTGTCGAAGGAGCGGTTGGGATGGTTGAGATGGCGCTTGAGCAGTTGTCGAAAAAGGAGATCATCAACCTGGATGAAGAACGCAAGGCTGCCATGGTTAGTAACCTGATGGTTGTATTGTGTTCCGATAAGGATGTTACTCCCGTTGTAAATTCAGGAACCTTACATCAATAAATTTTTATGCCTAAAAAAAAGCCATTTGTTCTTAGACTGGATCCTGAAATGATGGAAAGGCTTGAAAAATGGGCAGCCGATGATTTTCGATCTGTAAATGGCCAGATTGAATGGATCATCGACAGAGCCCTTAAGGATGCTGGAAGGAAACCAAAGAATATCGAAGATCGAAGAGCAAACAATCGAAGATCTGAGAATAAATCTTAGATCTTAGATCTGATTTCTGAGCTCTTATATCTTATATCATATTCTCAGGATCCAGTATGTTATCCAGTTCCTCTTTGCTCAGAAGGTTTTTTTCCAGGACAAGTTCATATACGCTGCGGTTGGTTTCCAATGCTTCTTTAGCGACATTGGTAGAGTTCTCATAGCCAATGTGTGGATTAAGTGCAGTGACGAGGCCAATGCTGTTTTCTACATTTTTCCTGCAAACCTCCTCATTGGCGGTAATGTATTTAATGCAACGGTACATCAAAGTATTCATGCCGTTTTTCAGCATTTCAATGGATTCGAACAGGCTTTGCACAATGATGGGTTCCATCACATTCAACTCCAGTTGTCCGGCTTCGGAAGCAAGGCCAACTGTCATATCGTTTCCGATCACTTTAAATGCTATTTGGTTGACCACTTCAGGAATAACGGGATTCACTTTACCTGGCATGATGGATGAGCCTGGCTGCATTGGAGGAAGGTTGATCTCGTTTAGTCCTGCCCGCGGTCCGGAAGACAACAACCTGAGGTCATTGCTCATTTTGGATAGTTTAATGGCCAGGCTTTTAACGGCAGAAGAATACATTACAAAGCTTCCTGTATCCTGCGTAGCTTCAACAAGATTGGGGGCAAGATCCAGATCCAGCCCGGTAATCTCTTTCAGGTGTTTAACGCAAACTTTCCCAAATTCGGGATGGGCATTGATGCCCGTACCGATGGCCGTTCCCCCCATGTTTATTATTAAAAACAATCTGGCATTTTCACTTAAGCGGGCAATTTCAGACTTCAGGGTAGTTGCAAAAGCTCCGAATGTATGTCCGAGCGTCATCGGAACGGCATCCTGGAGTTGTGTCCTTCCCATTTTTATTACACGGGCAAACTCTTTTTCTTTCTCTGTTAAGGTTTTTATGAGTTTTTCCAGGATGGCGATCATGGATTCATTCTCATTGTAAAGAGCAATCTTTACAGCTGTTGGATAGGCATCATTAGTTGACTGGGAAAGGTTCACATGGTTATTGGGGTGGCAGTGCTCATATTCTCCTTTATTGTGGCCCATTATTTCGAGGGCACGGTTCGCAATGACCTCATTGGCATTCATATTGGTTGAGGTTCCGGCACCTCCCTGGATCATATCGACAACAAAATGAAAATGGAACCTTTTATTCATTATTTCATCGCAAGTCAGGGCAATGGCCTTGGTGATGTCATCCGGCAGAAATCCCAGTTCGTGGTTGGCCAGCGCTGCCCCCTTTTTTACCATGGCCAGGGCGTTTACCAGCAATGGAAAAAAGTTCAGGGTAACTCCGCTTATGTTAAAGTTCTCGGTTGCCCTCAGGGTTTGTATGCCATAATAATATTCATTGGGGACATCACGGTAACCAAGAAGGTCATGTTCCTTCCTGGTTAATCCGGATTCATATTGTGCAGCAGAAGCCATCATACGGGCATTGGCCTGGCGCATACGGCGGGTGATCACCCTGGCCACGTTGGAAAATATTTTCATCGAAATGGGGCCATTTTCAATGAAAAAGTCCCTGCTCAAAACGAGCAAGGTAGTTCTTGTGATTGCTCTTGCTGAAGTTGAGTGCGGAGAATCTTCCGTCAGGGCACCCTCCCCCAGAAAGTCGTATGGTCCGAACAAGGAAAGTTTCTTTTCTTCGCCAACAGGAGAAGCCTTGAAAAGTTCCACTTTGCCCTCAAATATCATGAAAATCCCTTCCCTTCTGCTGTTCTCCTCGAAAAGCAACATGCCGGGATTGAATGCCTTCATTTCAACGCTTTCTGCAACAATTTCAGATTCCCTTTCATCCAGACCTCTGAAAAGCTCGATCTTTTTAATGAAAGAGACCATTGTTCTGCTATCCATTTTCATATTTTCCAATTTTTTTATAGTTAGAAAAGCCCTTCTTTTCCTGTGGCAAATTTCAGTATTTTTTGCCCTGCCAGGAATCCAGTTCTGTTAATTTCTTATCAATCATCGCCACGATCTGGTCATTTCGGATCAGTCCCCAGTAGGGTGCAACAAGAAAACGTGGCGGTACCTCCCCGGCAAACCGCTCAATAGCAATGGAAGGGCTCATGTGCTCAATAAAGCGGATAATGAATTCAATGTATTCCTGCAATTCAAACAATGTGTATCCGGACGGATTCCTCTCAAAGTCCTTTGACATGGCTGTGCCTTTGACAATTTGAAGTTGATGGAATTTAATGGTATCCAGTGGCAAGGAAGATATTATTTCTGCCTGCCGGAGCATCTCCTCGCGGCTTTCTCCCGGCAGGCCGAATATCAGGTGCGCACCGGTCTTGATCCCGTATCCGGCAGTTTTCATGATGGCTTCCTGTGATTGCTTGTAACTGTGTTTGCGGTTGATGCGTTGCAGGGTATTATCGTAACAGGATTCAATACCATATTCTATGATGACATAATGGTTGCGGGAAAGCTCTTCGAAATACTTCAGTTTTTCATCGTCAATGCAATCGGGTCTGGTGCCAATCACCAGTCCTGCAATTTCTTTATGTGCCAGGGTAGAATCATAAAGCTTTTTAAGTTTCTCCAACGGGGCATAGGTATTGGAGTAAGGCTGAAAATAGGCCAGGTACATTTCCGCCCTTCTGTACCTGTTGGTGTGGAACTCTATTCCTTCCTGTATTTGTTTTTCAACAGATTTTCCGGGATGGCAATAGGATGGGTTAAAGGCATCGTTGTTGCAGTAGGTACAGCCGCCCCGGCCCAGGGTGCCGTCCCTGTTGGGGCAGGTAAATCCTGCATCAATGCTCAATTTCTGAATACGTCCGCCAAAAGTCTGTTTGAAGTATTGGGCATAGGCATTGAACCGTCGTTGATGTCCCCAGGGATATTCCATTAAAGTTTTTTACAAAAGTAGCGAAAACAAAAAAAGAGGCTGCCTTCTCAGACAGCCTCAAACGATGAAGAAAACAACTATTTCTTAACATCTTAAGAAGCAGTATATTTTAAGCACCCTGGGTTACCCTTTGCAGTCGCCTCATGATTGAGAAGATGAAGATTGCGGAAAGGATACAACATACGATAAAAATGGCCCATAACTCCCACAGGTCCAATTTACCCCAGAAGAAGCTACCCACAACGAGCAGTTTATTTCCGACAGCCGTTGCAAGCAGCCAGCCGCCCTGCATCAATCCCTGGAACCTTTCTGGTGCTACCTTTGAGACGAAGGATAGCCCCATAGGGCTGAGGAAAAGTTCAGCAATTGTAAGTACAAGGTAACTGCTTACCAGCCAGTATGGGGATACACGTGATGAGTCAGGTACAGGTTCATATTTTAAGCTGCCTGCTGCATCCGTATACTGAAGTGTATGAGGTGAAATAAGATCAATGGAGGCTATCAGGAGAATGACAAATCCCAGAGAGGCAATGATCATACCAATGCCGATCTTCTTTGGTGTTGATGGCTCCATGTTTCTCTTTCTGAGCCATGCAAAAACTCCCATGACAGGGAAGGTAAGTGCCACAATAAACAGTGGGTTAAAGGACTGGAATACCTCCGGTGCGATGGGATTGTTTGTAGGATGACTGCTGCTGACAAAATAATAAGTCAGATACCCCAAAACAACAAGCATCACAAGTCCGATTATTTTATCGGTTAATTTTTTGCGAAGAAAGATAATAAACAGCCCTGCCACTGCTCCAATGAATGCTAGAATGGATTGGAGGCTAAAGAAAGTATGTGTAAAAGCTCCAACCTCCTTAACAGTATAATCTTTTGCAAAGAAGGTGAGTGTTAATCCATTTTGGTGGAACGACATCCAGAAAAAGATGACCACGATAAAGACCATCATGAGGGCTGTGATCCTGGGCCTTTCTTCTTTCGTGGATATCAGGACTATCCAGATGGCAAAGACAATAAACAAACCTACAGCAAAAGCAATGTCTACATTTCCGGAAGCAAACCATATTGCAACGGAAACGGCAATACCAATAAGGGTGGCAAAAATACCGCTTGTAACCTGTTTGCCCATTTTAAACCCGGTTTTTACAGTGGCGGGATCGGCTGCAACCTTAGGTTTTCTGACTTTTTTGGGAAGGTAGCTGTTGAAAATTACATAGACGAGCAGGGAAATGATCATAGCACCTGCGGCAATCCCAAATGCATAATTGTACCCAATGCTGAAAGCTTTAAGGTATTCATCAGCAAATGTGCTGAGATCTGCAATCTGTGTTCCGCTCACTTTGTCAGCAAGTGCCTGGAAAGCAGGTATATCAGCAAGTTCGTTTTTCTGGTATGCATGGCACATGGCAGGAAGGCTTCCATCATGAAGGAATCCCTGTGTTTTGAGGAACCAGTTTCTTACACCAGTGGCAACAAATGGGGCAAAGAAGGCTCCAATGTTAATACCCATGTAAAAGATCATAAACGCAGAGTCTCTGACTTTTGAATATTTTTCGTTGTCATACATCTGCCCCACGACGGCCTGCAGGTTCCCTTTAAAGAGTCCGTTTCCGAAAGCTATCGTAAACAGGCCGGTCAAAGTAACTGCCAGCGACATTCCTGGTATGGCCATGACGGCATAACCTCCAAACATGATAATGATCCCGGCAAGGATCACCAGTTTGTATTTATTAGTAGCATCGGCCAACAACCCACCAACTAGTGCCAGGCCGTATATTCCGAAATAAAACCAACTGTAGTAGCCTCCGGCCTCTTCTTCGGAAAGACCATATTTTGCCTGAAGGAAAAGGACAAGGATGGCCATCATTGTGTAAAAGCCAAACCTTTCTCCCATATTGGCAAAGAAAGCTACAATAAGCCCTTTTGGATGTTCTTTTAGCATAATTGTAAATTTTGATGAATATTTGGTTGTTGATTAAATATCATGGTGCCCTGCATTAAAACATACAAAAATAACCAAAAAACTAAGTTAAACAAGCTGATGTTTTATTGTTAAAAATTAAGGCGAATCGTTAATTTTGATCAGACATTGTAATAAATTTTTACAAGAATCGTCTTAATAATGAAACGACCTGAATGAATGACTTTAAATGAGTTCAAAATAGAAGTGCTTCCGCTGAAAAACAAAATGTACAGACTTGCATTGCGCATTCTGAATGATGATGAAGAAGCAAAAGATACAACGCAGGAAGTCATGCTAAGGATCTGGTCGAGAAACGACGAGTTGTCGAATTACAGAAGTGTTGAAGCCTTTGCAATGACAATGACCCGAAATCTTTCTCTCGATAAGATCAAATCAAAACGTTGGCAGGAAAGTTCTTTGGATAATGATACAAATTATACTCAGCCGCCGGCAAGATCAGAAAACTATGAAACGAAAGAAATGGTTGAACATGCCAGGAAGATCATTGATGACTTGCCGGAGCAGCAAAAAATTATCATTCATCTGAGGGACTTTGAAGGATATGAATTTGAAGAGATCGCTGACATAACGGATTTATCATTGAACAACATCAGGGTTATTCTTTCAAGGGCAAGGAAAAATGTAAGAGATAAATTGCTAAAAATTCAGAAGTATGAATACTCTCAAAATTGAGAAGCTTTTAGAAAAGTTTTATAACGGAGAAACTACTCTCCAGGAGGAGCAGGAGTTGAGACAGTACTTTTGTGGTGAAAATATTCCGCCCCATCTCAGGTCTGTCTACAGCCAGTTCTTCTGTATAGAAAAAAGCAAGGAAGAAGATACTCTGGATGATTCTTTCGATGATGAAGTCCTGGGAAAATTAAAAGAAGGTGATTCTGACTACATCAGGATTAAAAGAAAGTCGCTGTTTTACTCTGTTGCCGGAATTGCTGCCACCATATTGATCCTGATCAGTGTTTTTACAAAATTTAATCCGTTTTCAAACAAGATTGAAAGCACACTGAGTAACCCTGAGGTAGCTTATAATGAAGCGAAAAAGATATTGCTGTATGTTTCAGGAAACCTGAACAAAGGAACAGATCAGCTGAATACACTGGCTAAATTCGATCAAAGCTTTTCTGATGTTTCGAGCATCAGCAAGTTCGATGATGGGTTGAACCAGGCATCTAAAATTGAGAAATACAATAAAATAGACCAAATAATTAAAAATCCGGCCAGACCATAATAACTGGCCATAAAATGAAAAAACGATGAAAAGGATAATTATTTTACTAACAGTAGCAGTTTTTGCAGTGCCTTCTATTGCGATGGCCCAAATGAGCCCTACCGATAAGCTTTTCAATTCATACAGTGGTAAGGAAGGCTATACAACAGTTCATATTTCAAAAGAACTCTTCAATATGATGAGCCAGGTGAACGTTGAAACCGAAGATCCGGAAGCAAAGGAAATGGTCGATGCCATGAGTAAACTGGAATTTATTAGAATTCTAATGGCTGAAAAGAAGGAAGTAAAAGGTTTTGACAAGTTCCGGGATGAAATCAAGGAATTCAACCTGGATGGTTATAAAGAGCTTATGCTTGTGAAGGAAGGTGATGAAACCGTACGGTTTATGGTAATGGAAGGGAAAAGTGATGATATGATCGGTGAATTGCTGATGATCATCGACCAGGAAGATGAAACAGGATTTATAAGTATTGTTGGAGATATTGATATCAACACGATCTCAAAGCTTTCCCAGGGCATGAACATGAAGGGGTTTGAAAAACTGGGAGAACTTGAAGACAGTATAAAATAAAATTGACAATCATGGCAAAAAGAAAATATATGTTAACAATCATCCTGGCATTATTTATAATGCCGGGATTTCTAATCGCGCAGAATACAGAACTCTATGAACTGACCGAGTCGTTTAAAGATTTGGAGGATATATCATTTACCGAGCTTAATGCAGATGAGATCACAGTTAAATCTGATGAGAGCAAAGGCTTGCAGTACGTGATGGAGAATATTGAGGTTGTAAGAATGATCAAAATTGAAAAAGACAGAAAGTTAGCGAATAAATATTTTAATCAGTTTAAGAAACTCCTCACAGAAGAGCCATATATTGAAGTCATGACTGTCAATGACGGATCCGGAGAAAATATCAGCCTTTTTGTTCAAAAGGATGATAAGGAATATGTGAAAGAAGCTGCTATGATTATTAAAGAAAAGAAAGATGTTTTTTTTATATATATGAAAGGGAAAATTGATTTAGCAGAGATCGGAGGATTTGATAAGCTTTTTCATATGAAAGAAATGAAAGGGATGTGTTTAGATGGGAAGAAAATGCATATTAAGGTTTGCGATGATGATTAAATGAAGAGTTTATTTTTTTATTAATAGATAGGACAGGGGTTTCCCTCTGTCCTATTTTTATTATTTTTGGCATCCTGTAAGTAAAGGAAAATCAGAAATATGGAAATTCCCAGCAAATACAACCCGGCGAAGGTAGAGGATAAATGGTACAAACATTGGATGGAGAATGGATTCTTCAGATCGGTACCTGATGAGAGAGAACCTTATTGTATTGTCATACCACCACCCAATGTAACTGGCGTGTTACACATGGGTCATATGTTAAATAATACCATCCAGGATGTACTTGTCAGGCGGGCCAGGATGCAGGGAAAGAATACTTT
>JAGYLD010000072.1 GCA_018401355.1 Bacteroidales bacterium | reverse complement strand
CCTGCCAGCTTACTTTTACATTGGGTTTATCGGTCTGGATGACGAAATGGTTGTCCGAGATCTCTTCCTTAATGATCGCCTGAGCGAATTCACCGATCACCGTGAGCTGATAGCGGAAATCCATGTTCAGGCTTTCGAAATAAGTGGGTAGTGCCACTTCGGCATATCCTCCATCATCCGTGGTAACATTCCCGTTATATATGTTCATCATGTCGGGGCTTTCCACGAAACTGTGATAAAGGTATTTGCTGGCAGGATCCTGGGGATGGTCGATCTTGAATGACCCGCCTCCTTTGCTGAGTGTACCTGTCACTGAAACATCTCCGGAAAAATATCCTGCGTAATTTCCTGCGTCACCGTTACCCGACTGGACACCATATATGGCAATACTATAATTCGATCCGGCCTCTCCGAAATCGGCGGCATAAAGCCCATAGTTGTTGGTGTTTCCTCCACCGCCTTCAGCGAATACCCCCATATTATGAGTGGCGTCGTTCGAATAGGAATGTCCAAAAACACCATAGGAAATATCTCCTGTATTGCCTTCCGCGTATCCGAAAATTGCAGGAGCGAGATCCTGACTTGGGCTGTATAAAACTCCCAGGTCGGAACCATACACTCCTGCGAAGTTCTCTGAATGTACATGTAGTCCTATCATTGGATCCGTATTGCCAATGCCAACAAATCCCGCATCATAATAAATATTGGATCCGCTTTGTTCCCATGGGGTGCCTCCACTGGCGGATTCAGCGGCATAAAAGGCAAATGGTACAGTAGCTAATTTGCTCTTTCCCATATCAATATATGCCGATCCACCGGCAGGGTCAATCTCTGTCTGGATAAAATAGTCGCCACTTGCCCAGTTGATGGTTGTAAAATCACCGAACAATACGATTCCGTCTCCAATCATAAGATGAAACAGTCCGTAAGAATTGGTCTGGGGTGTGTGCCTTTCCGAGTATACCATAGTACCTGGCAAAGGACCTTCCAGGACGGACATCCGCACTCCGATGGATGTATTGGTTATCGGGCTGCCGGATCCATCGCGCGCCATGCCCTGAAAATCGATTAGCTGGGGAACCTGGGCAGTTGCCACCAGGGTTGATATAATTGCTGCGAATAAAATAATTGCTTTAATTTTTTTCATGACATTGTACTTTTGATTACTGTTTAATGATTTTAAATGATCCTTTTTCTGATGTTGAGCCTTTTTTCCTGATCACCAGATTGTATACACCGGGCGGGACACCACTCATATCAATGATCTCATGCAGGCTTCCGGACTGTAAAGGGAAGTCTTTTTCTGCAACTTTCTTTCCATCGGATCCATACAGGTGGTAACCAAGAGTTGTTTCTGCAGTTACCTGGGTTGCAAGATGAATGCGATCGGTACATGGATTGGGATATACCTGGATAACATTTTCCTGCGGGTGCTCCCATGTGGATACCATAAAGTCATCATCCTGCTGAAATCCACTGTTCAGGATGACTGTTGGCTGAGTGGTTGTAGCAATTGGCTCTGCCTGTCCTATGGTCCAGGAAACATGGAGGGCAGCAACCTGATGGCTGCCGCCTCCGCTGCCGAATACATGCCGGGGCATTTCCTGGGTAACTGCAACGGAAGCAGCCAGTGTTAACATTACAATAAATACTGATTTTAAATGTTTCATGGTAAATTGTGAATTATAAAAATATGATTTACAGGTAAAAAGATGTAGTATGGCGGAGTTCGTTTGTAATCAACTTGCATCATTTATGAGATTTTAAATATACGATGATATAATTGCAGATGCAAGAGAGGCACAGGTTTTTTTCAACACGGAGGCCAAAGGCACAGAGTTTTTCTTGATTGGGATACGCGGAGTTTTTACCACAGAGGCACAAAGGCACAGTGATGTTTTTAGACTTTTGTAGTGATATTAAATATATCCATTAACCAGACGCTTGAATCCTTTTTTTAGTATGGGGACGTTGAAGTTTATTAATATCCCAAGCCATTTATCGGTGAGTTTCAAGTAAGAAAGCAATTGTGCTTCATGCACAGGAAGGATAAAGTCCACAGATTTGATTTCAATAATTATTTCATTTTCCACCAGGATGTCTATCCTGAAATCTTTACCGAGGATTTGTCCTTTGTAAAACAATGGAATAGCTACTTGTTCCTGCGTAATAATTCCTCTGCAATTCAATTCTTCAATCAAACAGTATTCATAAACTGATTCCAATAAACCAGGTCCCATTTCCCTGTGAACAGCAATCGCCGAGTCAAGGATTTCCCCAGTAATTCTATTATATTCCTCTTTTCTCATATCAAAAAATTTTCTATCAAAAAATTACTCTGTGCCCCTGTGTCTCTGTGGTGAAATACTCTGTGTCCTCCGTCAAGTTCCCCAGTTCTCCCGATCCAGGCTCCTGTAATGGATCGCCTCCGACAAATGAGCAGCCAGAATCCTCTCTTCCCCTTCGAGGTCGGCGATGGTACGCGAGACCTTTAGTATTCTGTCGTATGCCCTTGCCGACAGGTTGAGTTTGGTGATGGCGGTGGTAAGCAGCTTTTTGCTGTTATCATCTATGCGGCAGACCTCTTTCAGCATAGTAGCTCCCATTTGTGCGTTGTTGTAAATCCCTTTGTTTTTTTCAAACCGTTTTTCCTGTATCTTCCTGGTTGTGATAACCCTTTCGCGGATGATCTCGCTTTTCTCTCCCGGTGCTGCTTCCACCAGATCGTTCACCTTCACGGGTACCACCTCGATATGGATGTCTATCCTGTCCATCAAAGGCCCTGAGATCCTGTTCAGGTATTTCTGTACGATGCCAGGCTGGCAGGAACACTCCTGGTCGGGGTGGTTGTAATAGCCGCATGGACAAGGGTTCATAGCAGCCACCAGCATAATGCTGGCTGGGTAGTCAATGGAGAAACGTGCCCGTGAAATTGTGATGTTCCGTTCCTCGATGGGTTGCCGCATGACTTCCAAAACGGTCCTTTTGAATTCCGGAAGTTCATCCAGGAAGAGTACACCATGGTGGGCCAGGGAGACCTCTCCGGGCTGAGGGAAGCTGCCGCCTCCGACGAGACCAGCATCGCTGATGGTATGGTGCGGTGAACGGAAAGGTCGGATCGTGATCAAGCTGCTGCCGCGGGGGAGCTTGCCCGCTACCGAATGGATCTTTGTCGTTTCCAATGCTTCCTGAAGGTTGAGTGGAGGCAGAATGGTAGGCAATCTCCTGGCCAGCATGGTCTTTCCTGATCCGGGCGGACCGATCATGATCACGTTGTGCCCTCCTGCAGCGGCGATTTCCAGGGCCCGCTTGATGTTGTGCTGGCCACGGACATCGGAGAAGTTTACATCATAATTGTTCAATTTTGCTGAAAAGGTGTCCTTGTTGTTGATAACAATGGGTTTCATTTGGGATTCTTCGTTGAAAAAGTCGATTACCTCCTTTACCGTCCTGACCCCGAAGACATTGATGTCACCTACAATGGCTGCCTCCCTGGCATTCAACTCTGGCAGGATGATACCTTTGAACCCTTTTCTTTTTGCTTCTATGGCGATGGGCAATGCTCCTTTCACCGGTTGTAAGCTCCCATCGAGGGAAAGCTCACCCATGATGAGATAATCACTTACATTTTCATGTTTTATTTGTTTAGAGGCTGCCAGGATGCCAACAGCAATGGTGAGGTCGTAGGCAGAACCTTCTTTGCGGATGTCGGCCGGGGCCAGATTAATGACGATCTTCTTGCCGGGTATCCGGTAACCAATATGCCTCAAGGCCGCTTCAATGCGCTGGTGGCTTTCTTTTACGGCGCTGTCGGGAAGCCCCACCATAAAAAATGCCACCCCCTGGTCGATGCTTACTTCAACGGTAATGCTTATGGCATCGATGCCAACGATGGCACTTCCAAAAGTTTTTACTAGCATGGGAATATGTTTTTGTGTTTATAGGTTAGTACCTCTAAAACATATTTATTCCCATTTCCTGAAAAATATCACGGTTTATATCCCGACCTTGAGAGGATATCTCTGGCATCCCGGATGCCAACAAGTTCTTCAGGGGTGATGTCGTTGTTCTCCATGAAGCTTCTTACGATCTGCCATCCAATCCAGATCCCTGTCCTGGAAGGTGATTTCCTGGAAAAAAATGAGGTGAATGGACCGTCCTGAACAAACTTCTGGGTTTTCTGAAGGTCAGAAGAAAATAACAGGTCATTTTCCAGGATGAAAGCCCACAGGTTGGGCTCATTGTCTTGGCACCATTCAAGTTTTTCCGGACTATAACCTATTTTGATATGGTCAGGGACATCCGGCAGTATGATGTCCATCAGGTAAAGTATTTTTCCTTCAGCAATGATCTGGTCTAATAGTTGGTTTCCCCTGTGTTCAGGCAGGTAGTTATAGGTAGCCCAGGCTTTGACGCAGTCGGGGACAATGTATTCCCGCTCCATCCTGGAAGCTTTATAAAGCGGTATTCCTGCATTCTTGTACTCTTCATAGTTTTTTCCAAGGTAACAATCGAGCCCGATAACCATGAGGGAATCTATATATATGATGGGCTGGAGGACATCGATTCCTGAAATGTATGTATATACTTCCGGAACAATAGTATTCGGGAAATAATATTTTATATGCTTATAAGCATCGGTGAGGCCTCTTTCAATTTCATTAAGATCGGGGTACTTTTCAAGTGTTGCTTTGTATAGTTGCTTCAAATAGGGATCGATGATATAATTCCTGATCCGGATAACATTGAGTGTATCGCGGTAATTTTCCCCAAGGAAAAAAGAATAATCCTCGTACAATAAGTCAAGACCATTTCCAACATTTCCTGGATTCACTGCAAAAAGGTCTTTTCCATACCTTTTGATTTCAATGCTGTCGATTTGCACCCCTGAAACATCTGCTTTATCCCTCTTATTTGTGCAGGAAATCACTGCACCCAGTAATAATATTATAATCCAGCCTTTCTGTAAAGAATTGTAAACCATTATTTTATTAATTAAAATATCAAAGTTCTTTTCCTTATGCTCCTTTGTGAAAATCCTTCATCGCCTTTGTGGTTTAAAAACTCCGTGAATTCTGTGTCCATGGTAACCCCCCTGTGCCTTAAAAAAGCCAGGCAAATCCCTCCACCTGGCTAAAACGAATCAAAAATGAAACTATTATCTATAATATCTTCCATCCAAGTGTCACGCTAAATAAGTTGGATTTCAGCTCAGGATTCTCGTTGTTGATATCCCCATCATAAATGTCATTTAAGCCAACATTATACCTAACATCAAGCGCAAACATCAGCACATCCACACCGGCACCAAATCCCCAGTACCATGTTCCATCCTTAAAATCGTCTTTGTCAAAGACTTTCCCTGTACTACCATCTGTGGATACCTCTTTATTCGTGATCATTGAGATGATTGGGCCGGTCATAACCCTGATATTGAAAACCTTGGCATCAACAAGCTTGGCGCCTACCATAACAGGAATATCAAGGCTGGAGAGTTTTACATCATATTTTGCTTTAACAGCTTGTCCTGTATTGGGATCATTGTAATCCACCTTCAGTTTGCCATTTTTTGTTTTAAAAAGGACTTCCGGCTGTACATAGATCTTTTTTCCCAATCTCACGAAAGCACCAACCTCAAAACCGGCTTTCATGTCTTCTTTCACACCATCAATATCTGTCGTGATTTTGCTGGTATTGAAGCCGATCTTAGGACCCAATGTTAGCCAGGGGATTTGGGAATATCCTGCGGAAAACAGGAACAATGTGATAGTTACCAGAATGAGTTTTTTCATGACTTTTGATTTAATGGATACTTCATTATGTTCTAAACAAAGATAATAATAGATGGCAGAATACGAAAATTATTTTTTTTTTGTGCATGTATTTGGATCCTGGTCAAGAAAAATGTTGATATATACGATAAGATCAAATAAAAGCTTTAATTTTATCCTTTAAACCAAATCCCGGTAGAAAATGAAAAAATCGCTGTTTTTAGCAGGTTTTGCTTTTATTTTGATGATTACCGCCGTTGAAGCTCAGCAGAAGCCTTTTGTTTTTGGGTTCAAGGTAGCTCCGAACATTGGATGGATGAACCCCGATCCTAAGGAATATAAGCGTGATGGTGCCAGTGTAGGCTTTGCCTGGGGATTCATTGCTGAATTCCATCTGATGGAAAACTATGCTATCCTGACAGGATTTGATGTTGCCTATGTTTATTCGGGCATGGAATTTCCATACACCATGGAGATCAACCAGGTGGATCAGAATGGCACTTTGAACCGGTTTTATAAGTTGAAATATATCGAGGTTCCAATTGCATTGAAAATGCGTACCAATGAATTCGGAAAGTTCAGGTTTTATGGTGTAGTAGGGCTGGGAACAAGTTTTCTGATAGATGGCAAAGCAGATGATGAGTTCAAATATCCCGGGAATTCAATGACCGAAAAGAAAGTTGATATATATGACAAGATGACATTTATGAGAGAGTCCCTGATCATTGAAGCCGGTCTTGAATATCTCATTAGTGGGTCCACCATCCTGCATTTCGGACCAAAGTTTGACAATGGCTTTACAAACATCCTGAAAGGGGATGATAAGGCTACAAACAATTACTTTGAATTTAGTATTGGTATCGTATTTTAAATATTGTTACCTTGAAAATCGCATTAGCACAGATCAATTATCATATAGGAAACTTCTCCAGCAATTTGCTTAAAGCAAAAAAAGCTTTGGAAAAGGCTAAGTCCCAGGGTGCTGACCTGATAGTCTTCGCAGAGCTGGCTGTTTCTGGTTATCCACCCCGTGATTTCCTGGAATTCAGGGATTTTATTGATAAATGCCAGGATGCTGTTAAAGAACTGGCTTCGCATTGCCATGGCATTGCAGCCATCATCGGTTCTCCCTCAGTTAACCCGGAGATAAAGGGAAAAGATCTTCACAATTCAGCATATTTCCTTGCAGATGGAAAGGTACAGGATGTGGTCCATAAAACCTTGTTGCCCAATTACGATATATTCGACGAATACCGGTATTTCGAACCCAACCGTGAATTCAGGGTGATTGATTTTAAAGGTAAAAGGATCGCATTGACGATTTGCGAGGATCTTTGGAATATAAGCAATGATCCGCTGTATACCATAAATCCGATGGATGAACTCATGGTGGGAAAACCTGATTTTATGGTCAACATTGCGGCATCGCCTTTTAATTATAGCCAGGAAAAGGTTAGAAAGGAAATTTTGGTCAGGAACACCAAAGAATATAAGATTCCATTATTTTATGTCAATCATGTTGGTGCACAAACAGAATTGATGTTTGATGGTGGTTCTATGGTGATCAATTCAACAGGATCAATTGTTGGTGAACTGGATTATTTCCAGGAAGACCTTCAGATTTTTGATTTGGAACATATTGAAAAGTTAAATCAGATTAAATCGTTGCCAAAGGATAAAATAGCTTTGATCCATGATGCACTGGTAATGGGTGTACGCAATTATTTTGGTAAGCTTGGTTTTACTAAGGCCATCCTGGGCCTTTCCGGGGGTATTGATTCAGCAGTAACACTGGTAGTATCTGCCAGAGCGCTGGGTAAAGAGAACGTCCATTCTGTTTTAATGCCTTCAAAATTTTCTTCTGGTCATTCCGTTTCCGATGCGCAAAAACTGGCTGAGAACCTTGGTAGTCCATACGATATCGTCCATATCATCGAACCATATGATAGTTTTATAAAAACGATGGATCCATATTTTCACGGACTTTCATTTGATGTAACGGAGGAAAACCTTCAGGCGCGCATCCGTGGTGTCATCCTGATGGCCATGTCGAATAAGTTTGGCTATATACTTTTAAATACTTCCAATAAAAGCGAAGCGGCCGTGGGTTATGGAACTTTGTATGGAGATATGAACGGTGGTTTATCTGTATTGGGCGATGTTTATAAAACTGAAGTTTTTAAACTGGCTGAATACATCAACCAGGATCAGGAAATCATTCCGGGGAGCATCATCACAAAACCGCCATCAGCTGAATTGCGTCCGGATCAGAAAGATTCCGATTCATTGCCCGAATATGATATCCTGGATAAGATTCTTTATGAATATATAGAACAGCGCAAAGGGCCGGCGGAGATCATTGCCATGGGCTTTGACGAAAACATTGTGAGAAAAACCCTGAAGCTTGTCAATACCAATGAATACAAACGCCATCAAACACCGCCTATTTTACGGGTATCTCCGAAAGCTTTTGGGATGGGAAGAAGAATGCCGATAGTGGGGAAGTACTTATCTTAATAGGGAATATGTTATCCAGGTTTCAGGATGCAGGTTCCAGGATGCAAGATTCTGATTCCAGAAGCCGGATGTTTACAACCAATCTTCGATCAAACTGACTCAACCGCCTTAACTTCCGGAATTGCCTTCTTCACTGCCGTTTCGACGCCATTTTTTAGTGTGATCTGGCTGTATGGGCAGGATCCGCAGGCACCTTTGAGCTGTACATTGACAATCATATCATCTGTTAACTCAACAAATTCAATATCGCCTCCATCCTGTTGGATATAAGGACGGATCTGGTCGATGACATTTTGGATTTTTTCTATAATCTCTTGATTTTTTGTCTGGTCCATATCTATTTAAAGTGTTATGTGTATTAATAAATATAATTATCCAGAGGTTCGCAAAGAACTGCCGCCCACTGCCTATTGCCTACTGCCTGCTGCTCACTGCCCCCAACTCCTTCACCACATTCTCTGCCAGTACCCCAAAAGCCTTTCCTTCGATCGAATCATCCTTCAATGCTGATGGTCTTCCGCTGTCGCCGGATTCACAAACGCTTTGAACCAGTGGTATTTCACCAAGGAAAGGAATGTTCGAGCTTTCAGCCAGTTTTCTTCCTCCTTCGCGCCCAAAGATATAATATTTGTTTTCAGGGAGTTCGGCAGGTGTAAAGTATGACATGTTCTCAATCAGTCCCAGGATGGGCACCTGAATGTTTTTCTGGCTGAACATGCTGAATGCCTTTCGCGCATCTGCCAGGGCCACTTCCTGAGGTGTAGTGACAATCGCTACTCCAGCCACCGGTACTTCTTGTACCAGGGTCAGGTGGATGTCGCCCGTGCCGGGAGGTAGGTCTACCACAAGGTAGTCCAGTTCACCCCAGTCGGATTCTGTGAAAAGCTGTTTAAGGGCATTTGATGCCATGGGGCCCCTCCATATCAAAGCCTTGCCCGGATCAACGAAAAAACCTATGGAAAGGATCTTAATTCCATAGTTCTGCACAGGGACGATCCATTGCTTTCCGGCTTCCTCATAAACTTCCGGTTTGGAATGCTCAACATCAAACATAATGGGGATAGATGGGCCGTAAATATCCGCATCCAGGATACCCGTCCGGGCACCTGTCTTTGACAGGGCCACCGCAAGGTTTGCTGCTACAGTTGATTTACCAACACCACCCTTGCCGGATGCAACGGCAATGATCTTACCAACTTTATCAAGTGGGTTCCTGGGATAATCGATTTTTACATCGATCATGTAATTCTTGCCCCCTGCCTCTTCAACGGCTTTTACGCATGCATCTCTGACTACGTTTTCATTTCTTTCGTCTCGTGACGGAAAAAAAATGGTGAAATGGATGTGATCGTCGTGAACATGGATGTCGCGGATCATGTTCAGTGACACCACATTGTCGTGCTTCGGAAAATATAATACCTTTTCCAACGCCTGCAATACCTGTTCTTTTGTGATGGTCATGATTACTTGTTTTAAGGGCCCAAAAGTAATCATTTTCTTTATGGACAGGAACCAAATGGAAAGGGATTATTGATTTTGGTATGGCATTATCGTTCTTTGGTAACATATCTTTTTCCAGGATATGATTAAAAATCAAAGCCAACATTAAAAAACAATCCTATTGAAGGATTTATGTTGGAGCCCATCACCGTAACCTCTATGGGGCCAATAAAGCTATCGTATCCTGCAGTCAGTCCGTATCCAAACATGATGTTTTTCGATTTGATGAGATCTGCCAGTTCCATCTGATTGGATCCGATGTCACTTCTTGCTGTCAGGTAAAGGTTTTTGAATACATTATACTGTATTTTCATCCTTCCGATGGCTGTATATAAACCGAACGATTGCACAAATCTTACACCCGTGAAGGGAGCAAAATTGCCCATATAGTTGATGGGAACCAGTCCGCCAATGCCAAACCAATGATGGATGGGAGGCAGATCCTGTTTCAAGGTACCGCCAAGATATACCCCGGGCTTTGCGGTGAACTTTTTCGACATGGGGAGGTTTTGATCATATCTCAGATAATACATCAGAGAGTTTGTGAACAATTCCTGTGACCAGTTATTTCCAAGAGGAAGTATGTAGCTTACATTCAAGTCGCTGTCAAATCCTGAAGTGGAAAAATACGGGCGGTCACGGGTGTCTGTCCGGACTGAAACATAACCATTCAGATATCCATTGAAGTCTGTCATATTCTTCAGCAGCTCATTTTCAATTTCCGGTTTCAAACTGAAATACTCCAAAGTAACTCCTGCCCGGAACCGGTAAAGATTATCTATTACTGAACTGATAAATGCAGAAGTTTTGTAGTTGATGAACCTGGTTGTATTGGTTTTTTTATTGCCATCGAAATCATCAAACCTGAAAGAGTAAAAATCCAGTTCAAGACCAGGTCCGATGTTTGGACCGTTGCTGATCATATACAACAACCTGAACCTTGGATTCGGACCAAGGACCAGGGATGAGAACAATTTGCTCCGGTTTCCAAGCAGGTTCCTGAAAACCCCGCTAAGCAATACACTTCCTTCGTAATCGTTATCATAGTGCAAAGAGGCTGAAAAATAACCGGGAGCACCTTCTTTAAGTTTAATCAGCAGGTTTACCCTGCCATTCCCGGCAGGCACAAGCTCATAAAAAACATGTTGAAAGAATTTGGTTCCGAATAGCCGGGTTACGGTTTCTTCAATTTCCTGCAGAGAAACCTCCTTCCCTTCAAACTCTTCAAAGAAATTATCCAGGAAGATCCTTGATATTTTATCTTTTCCAATATATTGGATATCTTCAATGAATACCTTCTCCAAAGGTTTGGCATCGAATTCCTTAACGGGGATGTACTCTATTGCGTTGAGTGAATCAGCAAGCTTTTTTAGTTCGTCATAATGTTCCCTTGCAACTTTTTCCCCGTAAGCAATGATGGAATCATATTCTGTAAAATCCATCATGCCTTGCTTTACATGATACTGTATGTTAAGGTCAATGATCTTAGCTGCTTCCAGGTTTGCCGGCATCCTGGAAAAAGATATAACCTGATCCAGTACTTCTGTGATGGTCTGTAGTTTGTTAATGCTATCGGTCAACCCGCTTTGCACGTTTCCTCCAATGATAAGCTGTGCCCCTGCTTGCCGCAATTGAGTGGCAGGGTAGTTATCCACAACACCTCCATCTACAAGGTGTCTTCCCTGGTATTCTGTAGGCGAAAAATAACCAGGAATTGACATGCTCGCCCTGACGGCAGAAGGGAGATATCCGGAATCCAGTGTTACAGCTTCTCCTGTTAGTAAATCGGTTCCGATACAAAGGAAAGGTGTCGGAAGCTTGCTGAAATCCTTTACATCACATGCAGGAGAAAGGTATTTGTTCAGCAGGAGGTTTACCTGCTGCCCCTGGTATAGGGAGCTTTTTAAGGCGATTTTCCTTCTTTTGTAGGGTAGTGAGATGATAGACCTTTCGCGGAATTCCTTTTCTTCGAAGGCAATATACCTTCGTTGTATTTCATCCCTCAAAATCATATTCCAGTCCTGTGCCCTGATCATGGCTTCAATATCATCGGGACTATAGCCAACAGCGTAAAGGGAAGCCATGATGCTGCCGATGGATGTGCCACCTATATAATCGATATGCAGGCCGACTTCCTGCAAGACCCTGAACAATCCTACATATACAAACCCTTTTGCTCCTCCACCGCTTAAAACAAGCCCTATACGGGGCCTCTTTTTTTTCTCGTCAGTATTAATTTTATCCGGACTGCCTGCAAATGATGGAGGGATGATAAAGATCCATAATACCAGGATATAAAAAGCATTTTTCATTTCGGAAAGTGATGAATGATATCAATACAAATATATGATCAAATTACTTTTTTCTCAATAGTTTTTTTTAGTTCTTTTCCAGGATCCCAGAAGACTTTATCAAAACCGATGATTTTATCATTGAGTACTTTAACACCCTCATGTTCAAGCAGTTGTTTCATTGTTTCCGACCCTCCGAAATGATGCTTGCCGGTAAGTATGCCATTTCTGTTAACCACACGATGTGCCGGAACAGCTTTATCTGTGTTATGGGAGGCGTTCATTGCCCAACCTACCATGCGTGCCGATCTGCCAGATCCAAGATATTTTGCAATAGCGCCATAGCTGGTGACCCTCCCGTATGGAATGAGTCTGACCACATCGTAGACCCTGGAAAAGAAAGATGGATTATCCTGCATAAAGATCGGGATTTAGACTGAACGACAAATAATTGATCTTTAATCCGTCTTCCAGGAACATTTTCTCATAAAATGTCTGAATGTTCTTTACATCCTCTGGTGCACCAGAATGATATACATCATAAGTATGAAAATGCAGGTGATGATTCGCTTCAGATATAACTTCAAGGGTATAATCAAAAAGCTTATTATTGTCTGTTTTCAGATGAATGGTGTGATCAGGTTTTAAAATCTGATGGTATCTTTCCAGGAAAGCCGGTGATGTCATTCGTTTCTTCTCGTTTGATTTCCTGATTTGAGGATCCGGAAAGGGAAGCCATATCTCAGATACTTCCTGGTAATCAAAATAAAACCCTATCAGTTCTATTTTTGTTCTTATAAATGCCACATTGGGCATTTTATTATCAACAGAATATTTGCAGCCCTTCCACATCCTGGCACCTTTGATATCCATACCAATAAAATTCCCGTCCGGATATTTTTCCGCCAGTCCGACTGTATATTCACCTTTTCCGCAACCCAGTTCAAGAATGATGGGATTGTTATTCCCGAAAAAGTTTTCATTCCATTTTCCTTTTAATTTAAAGCCATTTA
>JAGYLD010000071.1 GCA_018401355.1 Bacteroidales bacterium | reverse complement strand
TAAGAACTTTCTTTCTTTTTGTTTTTTGTATACTTAGCATTACTATGAGCCTGCATGAAAGGATCAAAAATTTCCTGCAATTTTTCTTTCCCAATTCCAATCCCGCTGTCTTTGACTGTAAATCTTAGAAATGCCTTATTGCCTTTCATATTGAGCAATGAAGCATTCAGAGATACTTCACCCTTTTCTGTGAATTTTACAGCATTACCCAACAAATTGGTCAGGATTTGATTCAACCTGACAGAATCGCCCAACAATACTTTAGGCAAATCATCCGACATATTCAGTTTAACTGAAATTTTCTTGTCTTTTGCCTTGACTGAAAAGGTTTGTTTCACAGAATTCAATAAGTCAGGCAAAACAAAATTTGTTTCCTCAAGGTCAATCTTACCTGCTTCAATCTTCGAAAAATCAAGGATATCGCTAATCAATGATAAGAGATGATCAGCTGAAAAGTTCAGGGTATTCAGATTTTCAAGCTGCTCTTCTTTTGGGCTTTCTTCAATTAAAAGGTTTGTTAATCCTATAATTGCATTCAGGGGTGTCCGCATTTCATGACTCATAGTTGATAAGAATTGCTGCTTGGCCAGATTAGCAGCATCAGCTTCTTCTTTGGCCTTTATCAACTCAAGTTGTTTGGTCTTTAACTCCGTTATATCCCTTGCAATTCCAGCGATACCTATTACCCTGCCATTCTCATCAAATATGGGAGACTTAAAAGTTTCATACCACTCACCCTCTGTCAGGTAGGGGTCATGAGCCTCTGAATATATCTGCATTTTTGTATCAATAACCCTTCTGTCATCTGCTTCAAATTTGGATGCGACCTCTTCAGGACAGATCTCATAGTCCGTCTTACCCAACAACTCTTCATTCTCCATACCATAATATTTAGCAAACGGACGATTTACTGCGATATACTTTCCTTGTACATCTTTCAGCCACGCTTTATAAGGCAGGTTATCCAGGATGGCATTCAACCTCGCACGACTTGCAAGGATTTCTTTTTCAAATTTCTTCCGTTCTGTGATATCCACAAGAACCGTTAATGTAGCATATCCTTCATCATATGGTATGATTGAAGACCTGACAATCACATCGTTTTTGCCACCATCGGCATCATTCAATGTTATCTCATAATCCTCGACCTTTTTTCCCTGGTAACGTCGCTCAACCGCATCAATGATTTTTTCGTGATCCTTCTCATCAACATGGCTAAGGATTGAACTGTTCAGCAATTCTTCCTGTGAATATTTGAACTTACGACAAGCTTCTTCATTTACAAATATGATCCGCTCATCATGATGAAGGATAACATAATCAGGGAGGTGCTTGATCAAAGCCCGGAATTTCTCTTCACTTTTCTTTAAAGTTTCTTCTGTTTTTTCACGTTGATAAATTTCCTTTTCCAGCTTAACCTTTTGCTTGAAAAAATTCTTTATCAAAGCAGCAAGCCTGCCAAACTCATTGTTTTTGCGGCTCATTTTATCAATGGGCAAAACATTGTTATTGACAAGGCTTATCGAAATTAATTTAAGTGGCCTGTAAATCCACTTCAAAAGAAGAAAGGAAATGATTACCGTAAGAAGAATGGTTAATATCAGGTATAATACAAAAAGACTATTGGCGAAACTATTGAACTTGTTAATAACCGGCTCTTCAATAAGAAATTCAATTTGTCCGATTTCCTTTCCATCCCAGCCAAAAAGAGGTTTCACAACAGAAATCTGATGCATCATGTATTCTTCAATCTTAACTTCTGTATTATAATCCCTGTAAATATTAACCTGGCTCTTTGAGGCATCTTCAAGTTTACCCAGGAATGACTCATCCCAGATTTTCCCTATGTAGATATAACCCTTCGCCTGGAGTATCCGCATTGTATCATCAGGATTATTTACTGTGGCTCCATATATTTCGAGTAAACCCTCATCAGACAAATGGTGAAAATGCATAGAAAAATTATTCCTGAAGATATCATGCCTGCTTTCTTCTTCTATCGGCAAACTATCTAGCTCCTTGTCCAATGTGGCATTCCGAGAATATATCAACTGATGGTTTTTATCCAGGATCCAGAATACATCATAATCATATTTTGTAACCAGTATATCAAAATTTTCTCTTGCAAAAGCAGAATCCGGATCATTTATGAACATTTCTGTGCCATCCCAGATACTGTAAATCTTCTCAACAAGGTTTTTAAAAGTAGAACTATTGATGGCAAGAATCTTCTCCTGTACATCAAAGTATTTTATCTTCTGTTCCTCATACAATAAATCATATCGCTTGTTTTCAAACGATTTCATCAGAAAAAAACCAACAACAAAAAATAAGATAATAATTGCCAGGATAAAAAGAATCCTGTACCTGATATTTGGAGTAAAAGTTTTCATATTATCTCAGGTTGCCCTACAACTCAAAACAAATGCTTGACAATATCAATAAATCAAAGGCTTGCACAAAATTAGGATTTTATTAATTCATACGCATATAAACATGCTTTGTTTCAATCATTTTAAGTAAATGTATAGATTTTTAAAAATTGAATATATCTTTGAAGCAGGAATGACAAAAACAATTATCTAACAATGAAAAAATCAGGAATCATTTTAGCTTTAGCATTAGCAGTATTGTTAATAACATCTTGCAATCAGGGAAAAGAAAATCAGAATCCCAGAAAACCAGATTTAATAAATAAACAAAACCTCACACTTAACAAAGATCTTATGACACCCGAGGCTCTGTGGGCTTTTGGGCGCATAAGTGACATCCAGGTTTCCCCGGATCAAAGTAAGATTTTATTTGGAATCAGTTATTATGATATAGAGCTTAATAAAGGCAATCGTGAACTATATTCAATAAATTCTGATGGTAGTGAGTTTAAACAGCTCACAAAAACTCCTTACAGTGAATTCAATGCTATCTGGAGACCCGATGGGAAAAAAATTGGATATTTATCATCTGAATCCGGCAGCATTCAGCTATGGGAAATGGATCCTGATGGAGCGGGAAAAAAAATGCTAACGAATATAGATAATGGGATTACAGGATTTAAATACTCACCAGACCAAAGTATGATTTTATATACCAAGGAATTATTTATTAAAAATCCTTATGATGAACTTTATGAAGGACTGCCCAAAGCAACCGGAAGATTGAACAATGACCTAATGTACAGACATTGGGACCACTGGGTTGACACTTACAGTCATGTCTTTTATGCAAATTATAATGAGAAAAATATCACTGAAGGAACAGATATTATGCATGATGAACCTTATGAGTCACCTTTAAGCCCATTTGGAGGAATTGAACAAATTACATGGACACCTGACAGTAAAGGAATCGCTTATACCTGCAAGAAAAAATCCGGACTAGAATACAGCAAGTCAACGAATTCCGACATTTATTTATACAACATTTCAACCGGTAAAACTCAGAATCTGACCAAAGGTATGATGGGTTTTGACATTGGCCCTTCATTTTCAGCCGATGGAACAAAATTGGCATGGGAGAGTATGGAAAGAGATGGATACGAATCCGATAAAAACAGATTATTTGTTTTGGATTTAAATACCGGAGAAAAAACATACTACACCAAAGACTTTGATCAAAATGTAAATGGTTTTTCCTGGTCATCAAATGGAGAAGCCATCTATTTCATAAGTCCCTGGCATGGGACCAAACAGATCTACAGACTTGACCTTGCGGACAATTCAATTGACAAAATCTCTGAAGGGATTCATAATTACATATCATTAAGTTATACAGATGCCGGTCTAATTGCTGCGAGACAATCCATGTCGATGCCCACTGAGATATTTATTGTCAACCTGCAAAATGGTTCATCCAATCAAATTACTAGAGTAAACAAGGATTTACTTGACCAGATCACGATGGGAAAAATCGAAAAAAGATGGATAAAAACGACTGACAATAAAAATATGCTCACCTGGGTCATTTACCCCCCACATTTTGATCCCGACAAGAAATATCCAGCTTTACTATATTGCCAGGGTGGACCCCAAAGCATGGTTAGCCAGTTCTGGTCTTATCGCTGGAATTTTCAGATGATGGCTGCAAATGGGTACATTATTGTCGCTCCCAACAGACGAGGTCTCCCTGGCTTTGGACAGGAATGGCTGGAACAGATTTCAGGAGATTATGGCGGTCAAAATATGAGAGATTACCTTAGTGCCATTGATGCATTAGCTAAAGAACCTTTTATTGATAAAGAACGCCTCGGTGCTGTCGGAGCCAGTTATGGTGGATTTTCAGTATTCTGGCTGGCGGGGAACCATGACAAAAGATTTAAAGCTTTCATTGCCCATGATGGCATGTTCAACTTTGAAGCTCAATATCTGGAAACAGAAGAGATGTGGTTTGTTGACTGGGATCTGGGAGGAGCATTCTGGGAGTTCGATAATAAGACAGCCATGAGATCCTATTCAAATTCACCCCATAAATTCGTACATAAGTGGGACACCCCCATTCTTGTCATTCATGGCGAACTTGATTACAGAATAACATATACACAGGGCATGAGCGCATTCAATGCGGCTATCCTCAGGGGAATACCTGCAGAATTCCTTTACTTTCCTGATGAAAACCACTGGGTACTCACCCCCCAAAACGGGATTCTTTGGCAACGGACATTTTTCAACTGGCTGGATACCTGGTTGAAGGAATGATACCGGATACCGGATTATGGAGTCAACTGAACCAATATCCCTTAATACTCTAATTCAAAACCCCAATCCTGTAAGCCATCACTCTGCCATCAACGAAGGTTGGCACATACAGAATTGAATTTTCAACGTCCAGGAAGATATCCGCTGCATTGATGCGGTCACTGCTGGTATCAAATAAAGTGATCATCTGACCAGGAAGAGTAACATACTGTACCTTTCCCCTCCAGTCTGAGATGATAAAATTACCTTCTTTATCCATATTTAACCCATCAATGGAACCTGTTTCCTCAACCAGGATTTTATATCCGCCATTTTTAAGGTCTGCCTTTAATATTCTGCCGTTTACACCTATGTACAATGTCCCATTTCTTTCGTACAATCCATTGGGATTTATGAGGACATTATCCCGCATCCATTCAGAAACACTTTGACCATCATATTTATATATCACCTGGTCCTGCATATCGGAAATATACACATTGCCGGCGTCGTCAATGGCTATATCATTTAGGAATTTCGAATTTTCGACAGGAATATACTTCAGGATCCTGCCTGAAGGTATGTCTATCTCTACCAAACGGTTGATGTCAGTAACATATAAAACATTGCCAAATTTTCCCATTCCCTTTGGGGCATTTAAACCGCTTGTCCACTTTTTTATGAGGACCCTCCCATTGGGTGTCATTTTTGAAATGTATCCATTTTCATCCAGGTCTGTTGGATTTCCATTAATATTGGATACATACAGCACATTATTTTCCTTGTCCAATAAAACGGATTCAGGAATATCAAATACTTTATCTGATTTCCAAAGCAATACGGCTTTAACATCATTTGCATCTTGAGAATAACCCGGAAACAAAAATATCAAGGCCGAAATTATTGTGAGGCTTATCCTTCTCATGGCATTACAATTTTTATTGATTCAAAGATAGCCAAAAGAAAGTATACAACAGAAATTCATTCAACAAGAAACCAAAAAACAAAAACCACAAATAATTGTTAAATGTTTTTAACCCACACTTAACAAACATAAAGGCCTGATAATAAACACCCTCAACCTTATTTTAAGAATAATACCGGCCCTCATATTATTGTTTTTCAGTACTAATAAACTATTTCATTTTCTGCCGATGGAAATAGAACCGGACCCTGCTGCAGATTTTTGGAATGCCTTATCAGGCTCTGGTTATGTTCTTCCCATTATAATAACTGTAGAGATTTTTGCAGGAAAAACCTTATTGCTAAACCGATATATTTCCCTTTCAGTAATCAATCCCGATAAATCGGGATTAGTTCGACTTTCAACTTCCACTGCTCCGCTGACGCGGCTTGTGGAAGTTGAGTCTCAATAAAAAACCCGGGGTTGTAGCCTCCCGGGTTAATCTGATCATGTTTTGTGTATTAGATTCAGGCTATTACTAGCGCTGTACAATGTTGGCTACGTTTCTGTTGCCATAAATGCTCATTCCAGCATGGTTCATGTTTCCGTTTTGATAGATACTGGCAGTGTTGTTATCACCTGTGATCAAAATGCTGGAACTGGCAATCCCTTCAGGTAAGCTCCCACCATTGGGTAAATAATTGCCTGCATAGTTTCTCATGCCCTTTTGTTCGAGTAAAACATTATTGCGGTCGCTCCCTGCTTCCAGATATATAGAGCCTGAATTATTATTGCCATCCTGATAGATTCCTATATTGTTTTGATTGCCTTCTGTTACCATTGCTACGGCAAGGTTATCTTCTCCTGAACTTTGAATTATGGTATTATTTCTTAGCCCCTCCTGCATTGAATAAGCCACATTGTGATTTCCGTATTGTTCAATTTGAGCCACATTGTTCTTCGAGTATTGCCATACTTCAGCAGAATTTCCATCCCCATATTGCTTGATCTCTGCATCATTATTGCGTCCAATTTGCCGGATAATCAACTGGTTACTTATTCCTTCCTGCAATGCATTAATTATATTCCCGTTCCCATCCTGCAACAAATTGGCCATGTTTTCAGATTCTGACTGCAAAAGATCTACATAGTTTTTATTCCCATATTGCTTGGATATCAAGTCATTCTGGTGCCCCTTCTGCGTTGCTGCAAATTTATTTTTGTTGCCTCGCTGTTCGATACCAGCAATATTCCTGCTACCTTCTTGCTTATTAAATGCATTGTTTTGATCACCCTCCTGCAAAAAATTACTTTTGTTTTTGTTTCCTTCCTGAACCACATCTGCATCATTGAAATTTCCATCCTGTGAAACATCCGAATTATTGAAATCGCCATTTTGCTCTTGCCTGGCTTCATTATAATCACCTGTCTGGTGAATCGCTCCATGATTCAGATTTCCTTCCTGGTATGTTTCGGCGAGGTTTTCCTCCCCAATCATAACATGCTCTGCACTGTTTTTAACTTGTCCGTAAAAACAAATAGCCATAAAAACGAAGAATGTAAAGGGAAATAGCTTTTTCATCCAGTTTAATCAATTCTGATTTTATGTTCCTATACGTTATCTGCAAAGTAAAGGTTTACGGAAAAGCTTGTCAATGGGGAGAATCACTTCATTCAAGTGATAAAATCACTTAACCCAAATAAGGGAATCACGTAGAAAAAAACACCCCTGAAATTTAACTAAATCCATATAAAACAAATAAATGGATTTAAACTTCAGGGGTAATCTGAATATCAAAAAAATGTATGTCTTATGGAACCTTATTAAATGTTGTGTTTACAGTTACGAATTTATATGTAACACCGCTGACAATTGGTAAATTTGCTATAATTCCTGTCAAAACGTTGTTTTGTAATGTCACATCATTAATAATAACAGAAAAAGGTGCTGGATTTGTAATATTCAAAGTCAATACAGTCCTGTCAGGGCTCACCCCCCAAGTACCTTGCTTGAGTGAATTTGTTTCATTTAAACAAGCATAAAATGATTCAAAATTTGATCTTAACTCGAGGGCAGCATTATCTTGATCCTGGCAGGGAGCCAGTCCCAGTAAACCAGTAGCAACATAAATGGATGCATCATCACCTGGTTGGTAAATGGTTGTATCCTGTCCAATAATTATAGTGTCTGTGTTTACAAACGATGCTGAGGTAAATTTGTAAAATCCGGAATATGGATCCACAGCTGGCGTATTATTGTTATCATCATCATCGTCGTCATCTTTACATGCCTGAAAAACAACAAGAGAAACCATTGCCAGAAGCATCATTAACCTTGAAACCTTGACCAATAAACTACTTTTTTTCATCATAATGTTTTTTACTTTTAAGTTGTTAATTAATTTTCCAGTGCAATTATAGCAAAAAGAAAGATCAATTACAATTTAATGTTTGTTTGATGAAGTAATGCATTTTTTTATAATTTGGTGCAGAAATACTGGTTCACCTTAACCAAATGCCCATGAAAGTGCAGAATAAAAGATATCTCTTGTATTTAATATCTTTTTCTTTAATTCAGTGCATATTAACTCTTCCGCTTGTTGGTCAGGAAACCATTATCAAAGGCAAAGTAATTGATCATTCCACCAAAAAACCCATTCCCGGAGCAAATATCACGGTTAAAGGAAAGTTGATCGGCACAGTTTCCAAATCCAATGGAAGCTTTTTTCTTAAAACAAAGTCATCGCCTCCCTTCAGTATTGAAATAACATACATCGGTTATGCGACCCAGGAAATACCTGTTACTGATAAGATTCATAAGTTGAACATACGGTTAAAAGAACAACCTGTTCTTGGCCAGGAAGTTATCATATCGGCCTCTCGTGTTCAGGAAAGCATCATGCGTTCACCTGTCACGGTAGAGCGAATGAACATGCGAGAAATTCAGCAGGTTCCTGCAGCAAATTTTTTCGATGGTTTATACAATATCAAAGGAGTGGACATGAACGTACACAGTCTTACTTTCCGGTTCCCTAATACAAGAGGTTTTACAGGTGATTTTAATTTCAGGATGAACCAATTTATTGATGGTGTTGACAATACTGCTCCGGGACTAAGCTTTCCTGCCGGTAATATTTTTGGTCTCTCACCTATAGAAGTTGAAAGTGCAGAGTTGCTTGTTGGTGCTTCTTCTGCATTATACGGACCTGGTGGCATGAATGGTATACTCCTGATGAAAAGCAAAGATCCGTTTGTACACCAAGGATTGTCAGCTTCATTGCAAACAGGAATTATGCATTTAGGAGCTGAATACCTCAGTGATCCTACCCCAATGATTGATTTTAATATCCGGTATGCCAAAGCTTATAAAAATCGTATTGCTCTCAGGATTGGTGCAACCTATCTAAAGGCAACAGACTGGTATGCAAATGATTATCGTGACAAAAATCATCTGGATAATCCGGCATACAAAAGGGAAAACTATCCTGGCTTTGATGGTGTTAATGTGTATGGGGATGATATAATGGCTCCTGTCAACCTGGTACAACTGGCACCTAATATTGCTGCCGGCATTGCAGAAGCACAGGGTTATCAGCCAGGAACACAGGAATATGATAAATTCGTAAATAATATTGTTCAGAGATTTAAGGATGGGATCAACAATCCAATCATTACCCGCACCGGTTGGGATGAAAAAAGCATTGTGGATTATGATACCAGGACCATACGCTTTAACGCCTCCCTGCATTACAGGCTAACAGAAAAAGTTGAAGCCAATATCCGCGGCACTTACGGGGAAGGCAACAGCGTTTATACCGCCCAAAACCGTTTTGCTTTCGAAAACTTCCATATGACCACCCTGGTTGGTGAAATTAAGAGTCCTGAATTTTATCTCCGCGCTTACAGCGTCAGTGAAAACTCTGGAGACACATACAATGCAGGCGGGGTGGCTTTACAGATCAATGAAGCGTGGAAACCCAGCGAAGACTGGTACGGGGATTATATCAGCTCTTTCACACAGACTTTTCTGATTTCAGGCAACGAAGATCAGGCTCATGCTTTCGCCAGGCTCGTTGCAGAAAATCGGACTCCTGAGGGAACCATTTTCAATGATTCCGGTCCGGCTTTTCCGCTTGCTGACTCCGACAGGTTTAAACATTTACTCGACAGCCTCAAAAGTATTCCTGTCAATGAAGGAGGAGGAAAAGTCATTGACAAAAGCCGCATGTATCATGTAGAGGGATTGTACAATTTTCGGCATCTGATCCCGTGGTTTGAACTTCTTGCCGGGGCCTCTTACAGGACTTATCGTATCAATAGTGAGGGTACAGTATTTATCGACACCCCGGGAAACCCTGTTAAAATGGATCAATACGGAATATTCACCCAGTTATCCAAAGCGTTCTTCCAGGAAAAGTTAAAAATCACGCTTGCGGCCCGTTATGACAAAAATCAAAACTTCAAAGGAAGGATCACTCCCAGGTTTTCTGCTGTTTATTCTGTTGACCCCCAGGAAAGGCACAATATAAGGGCTTCAGTGCAAACAGCTTACCGGTTTCCTTCTATACCAGATCAGTACACTGACCTGGATGTGGGTCCTTTCAGGGTCATTGGTGGCTTACCGGAAATACAGGATAAATACGGATTTAACACCAATCCCCCCTACCCTTTAACAGGCATAAATCCCATTACCGACCAACCCGACACAGCATACGGTTATTATCAATTCCCTGAATTCAAACCGGAGAGGGTAACAGCCTTTGAACTGGGATACAAAGGGTTGTTGCTTCACAGGATGATGTATGTTGACGTTTATGGTTTTATTAACCAGTACAACGGATTCCTTGCCACCCAGGTGCTTGCTCAAAATCCCTACACGCCTGAGGAACGGAGATTCCAAACCACAGTCAGCACCAACGACCCCATCATTTCCTTTGGCTGGGCTGCAGGCATTGACATCCTCCTGCCCAACCGGTTTTTCTTTAAAGCCAACATGGCATACAATGCCCTGGAATCACTTGGTGACAGGTCACCTGGTTTCCAGTCCCGCTTCAACACCCCAAAATACCGTTCAAACCTAGCACTGGGAAACAACAGCGTATACAAGAATTTCGGATTCGGGATATCATGGCGGTGGCAGGATCATTTTCTCTGGCAATCGGCCTTTGGCGTGGCAGAGATACCAGCCTTTTCGATTGTTGACGCCCAGGTTTCCTACAGCATTGAATCACTCAACACCATCCTGAAAGTTGGTGGTTCAAATATCCTGAACGACCCTTATACCACTTCTTTTGGTAGTGCACAGGTTGGAGGGTTGTATTATTTTACGGTGCTTTATGGCATGCAATAAGTCGCAAAGAATGCTGCCAAAAGCTGTATTCCTTATGGGACGAAGCAACTGAAGGATTTCCAATAATGTCATTTATTACCAACTTTCAAAACTTTCCTGGTAGAGACACCACCCAGGTCATCTGTTATGGAAACCAAATAAACACCATCCTTCCAATGATTACATGGAATCCTGACGGATGCTTCCTCACGGATCTGATGTGTGTATACCGTTTGTCCTGAAAGATTAAAAACAGTTAGCTCAGAATCCCGGCTCAATTCAGCATACCGGCCTAAACCAATGGTAAAAGATTCATTTACCGGGTTGGGATAAACATGAAAGGATATATCCCGGGAATAACGCCTATCCGCTATAGTTACCAGCGTTGAATCATACGCTTCAATCATGATCACGCCTGCATTGAAATCCGTGAGAAAAATGCCCCCGTCCTTTCCCAGTGTTATGGAAACAGATCCGAAATTATTCGCACCCCAGCCTCCTGTGCCCGGGCATTCCGCGACAAAAACTCCCTGATTAACATCATTGATATCCAGGATTCTCATGCCATACATCTTATCGGCAATGTAAATTAAATTATTTTTTAAGACTATATCCGTTGCACTCATCCCGGGCTTGGCAGAGGTTCCCAGGTAATCAAAATCATTTCCATCCCAACTTAGCCATGAAATAACATTGGACCTTGCCAAAGCCAAAAGGCCTTCATCAATTGAAACCGAACCAATATCCCCCAATCCGTTTGATAATAAAAAGGTATCCAAGACATGAAACTGATCATCAGAAACCTCAGCCGCAGCTATGAAATAATCATTTCCTGTGCTATCGTATTTTACTCCATAAAAAACCAAATCATCCTGTACGGCAATGGCATTGGGACTGTTGTTTAAAGGCAATTCACACAGTTTTTCCCCTCCTGGGGCCAACGGGTCAAACAAAGCCATGGTCTTGCTGCCAAAACCATACAATGGCAATTCACAACCGGCAATAAGGCGAATCCCTGTGTTTGTTTGTATTTTTTGAATTGTATTCGCAAATTGAAAATTAAGATGATGTACCGAATCAGGCTTGCCTCCCTCCCACCAGGGGTTAAGATTAAAGACATGCCCGCTGGCAAGCACCAGCAAACTGTCTTGCACAAACTCAAAGTCCGGGACAAAATAATGATGATGCTGGCTGTAAAGATGCAACATTCTGGAATCTGACATTGTGCCCGCAGTGTATTCAAGGCTGTCAATATAATATGCGGCCAGCCCCCAGCCTTCATGAGCTACCCACAAAGTATCTCCTCTTGCTTTGCAGGATTGGGCCCATCCACCAGTTTCAATCATCATTAATGTATCCAGTGGTGACAGTCCTGAAACATCATTAATGGCCACACCCAGCCACTCCGATGAAGTAGCCAGGAAAGGTGTTCCCTCCATCAATGCTACATCAAAATGCCATAATCCCGGATTGATGTATCCGATCATTTGCATAGGATTGGCCGGCAATGGGTTGGCATCCAAAACAGGTACATAGGCTAAAGGAAAACCCATGGTGAAATCGATGGCACATCCGGTAGCAACAAAAAGGGTGTCGTTTCTCATATCCATATTCATAACGTTTGAGTGCGCAACCACTGGCAACCCATTAACGATTGTTGTATCTATGGCAGTTATGACATCACCAGATATCTGCAGTGCAAATAAATATGATTTTAGGAAAAGATCAAGCGGACGTGGCCCACCACAAACAAAAAGGATATGATCCCTGGTATCAGAAAAACGGAGTTTTTGTATCAGTTTTATCTTATTGCTTTGCCATGTACAAATGGCCGTTGACAGATCATTCCTGTCGTAAATATTGACAAATCCCCAGATAAGTCCCTGGCTACCAACAGCGATATATCTCTTATTCCCGGTTACACAAAACGAACCAGCCATTGGCCCAAACTCCGGCAATGCTTCAAATCCTGAACTGTTATGATACTTCAGCCTCAGTACCCTTGTGTTTGAAGCAATGAACAGTGTATCTCCGGACCGGTATAGATCATAAGCACCCTGCACTTCACCGGGTTCGCCGACTGGGAAATGATCTATTGTCTCCAGGGTGGATGTAGTCAGGTCAAGGGCATATACTCCATCATGGGTGGCTGCCACAAATAAGATATTGCCATAAACATCCGTTTCATTAACTACCCCCAACAACGGCTTTTTAGCTATGACAGCAGGATTTTGAGGATCAGTCTTATTATACCGTAAG
>JAGYLD010000070.1 GCA_018401355.1 Bacteroidales bacterium | reverse complement strand
ATGATCTCCAGGTAGGTCTGTTCAATGGTTTCCGGAGTGAGGCTAATATTGGAAGGCAAAACAAACACATTCAGCTCCAAAGCATCTGCCCCGGCCTTTTCAATACTTTTTGCAAAATAGGTCCATTCATAGCTGGTTCGACAATTGATGCTGCCAATGATTGGGATCTTTACTTTTTGTTTGGCATCAGATATGAGTTTTATGTAGTTCTCAATGTTTTCCTCTCTGATCCTGTAATCAAAATAATCAAGGTAATCGTCCTTGTATCTTAAAGGGGCCTCTTCCGCCAGCATTTTTTCATATTCCAGATTGATTTCTTCCTCGAAAATGGATTTAACCACTATTGCGCCGGCTCCATGCTTTTCAAGTTCAATGATCTTTTCAACAGAATCAGTTAATCCAGAACTGCCTATGATGACAGGTGTTGGAAGGTTGAGTCCCAGGTATTTAACAGAGAGGTCCATAATGAATGATTTTAGTTTATTGTTGTTTGAATGGTTGAAATTACTAAATGTTTTTTAATTGGAATGTGCCTTAAGCCATTCCCAAAATTTTTTCATGTCTTTAGCAGTATAATTGCCATATTGTTCTACTTGCTTTAACAATTCAGCATCATGGTTATCATTAAAAGATTCAAAAATGTCTGCTGCGAGAAGATCATTCAGGACACTGGATGTTTTATCAGTAACCGGTTTAATCAGCTTTTTAGCAACAGATTGAAATGATGAATGTTCCTGAATATCCGGATCAATGATATGTCCATTGATAAACAAATCTTTTAATGAAATGAATTTGATTTCATTTTTAAGAGAGAGTAAATTTGAAGGCACATCATCGTAAATAATAAGTGTTTTAAAATTTTTCAGGAAGTCAATCATTGTTTTTATGAATGCCTGGTATTTTTCTGGTTCATTCAAAATCTTAAATATGGGTTCATTTGTACTTTCAACTTTGTTCTCAAGGAGAAAATATCCATAAACAATTTGCTGATAAGGCCTTGTGCCTGAAATGTATGGGATGGCAGGCCTTTGCACCAGCAGGTATAAAAATGCTGAGGGCGTTTGTAATTGACTGATGGTTTGTTGAATGGCCTGTCTGTCAAAATGCGTCTTTTTGTCCATAATGGCTTTGCAACTATTCTCTATCAGTTCATTGTTTACGAATTTTTCTTTCACTTCCCCGGGTCCGGTGATCTTGTTTTTATAAAGCTCATGTTTTTCATCAAAAGAAAGGCCATGGACTTCAAAAACCGAAGGACGCGGGACATTTTTCCAGCAATGCCCGATAAAGTCGCAAGGATATGGATTATAGCAATGTGGCCCTATGTCAATTTTTGGCGAATGTTTATAATTTAGTATCTCCTTTTCCAATTTGATCATTTCTGTGACTTTTTCCTGCATGCCTGCAATTTCCTGCATAACACTGACTGATGTGAATAGTTTGTTGATATCCAACTCTTTATTCATTATATAGTTTTCGTCAATGTGTACAATAGAAAAGTCTTCCAGGTTTAAACCACTGCCTTTAATGACATAGTACTGCAATGCGGCATCAAGCATATAGGTGGGAGAGATGCTTCTGGAACTTTTAACCTCAATGGCTTTACAGGAATTGTTCTCATTGATCAGTACATCAAGAAAAACCAATACCCTGTTGTGTTGAAACCCCGCTTCATAGATTACTTTGGTTTTTTCTTCCAGGAGTTTTACAGTTTTCTCAACAGATTTTTTGTAAGCTGAGGGTGATCCAGGACGAACATCAATACCTCCGGGGTACAGTCGTTGAGCAAAAATCCCAACATTGAATCCCCGTTTGAACTTTAGTCTTTGTTCATCAGACAAACGATCGCGCAGGAAATACCGCTTTTTATAAAGATATAGAGATTTAAGGCATTGTGCACCTCTGATAAAAGTCGATTTTGATAATAAATGTTTTTCCATTTAGTTGACGATGATTACTTTCTCTTTGCTGATCAGTGGTTTATTCTGGTACCGGAGCATGAGTTGAGCAATGGCCAGGACATCTTTCTGGCAATATTCCACAATCCTGCCGAGATCGTTCTCCTGCCAGTACACCCTGTGGATGTCTGACCCTCTGATATCATCTTTTGGAGTAGGTATGTTAAATACGGCCGTCAATAATTCAAGGGAAGTGTAGTTCTTAAAATCACCAAACCTCCATAATTCCATTGTGTCAAGGTGGGGTACTTCCCAGGGCTTTTTTCCTGCCATGTCAAGAATTTCCGGAAGATCAATTCCATTGATCAGCATTCTCCTGGCAATATATGGGAAATCAAATTCTTTGCCGTTGTGGGCACACAGGAACTTTTCGCCCCGGTTGTAATAAGTTCTTAAAAGATAGGCAAATTCTTCAAGCAAAACCTTTTCATTGTGGCCAAAATAGGATTTGATCCTGAATTCACCTCCGGCCATAAAACCGGAAGATATGCAAATAATTTTTCCAAATTCAGCATATATTCCTGCCCGGTCAAAAATCTCATCGGGCATGTCATCTTTGCTGATGTATCCTGCTTTTTTATCCCAGAGCGACTTAATGGGTTCAGGGACTTCCTGATAATCGGCCCAGGCGGGTACCGTTTCAATGTCCAGGAAAAGAATCTTTTCCAAGGGTATTTTATTCATCATAAAAGATTAGATTTATTACGAAAATAATTGAAAGAACCCAATAATTCAATTATTTTTATAGAAGAAATGTCAATTTGTGATCATATGAAAAATTCAATACTTATTAAGTCTTACCTATTATTGGTTATCATCCTGTTATCATGGGGATGTAAAAAGGACGATGAGGAAAAATATGATCCTCCTACGATTCAGGTTATAATCCCATCAAAAGGGGATTCATTCCAGGTTTTTGATACAGTAATGGTTAAAGCAGAAATTACTCATGATAAAAGCATAACGGAAATTTCGGTAACCATCATAGATGATATCAATAATCCTGTAACAAAGGTGAAATCTGTAGCACCTCTTACAAATAATTATACCCTGGAAGAATACCTGATCATCAGCAATGACAAACTTAAAACTGGCAATTACGAAGTGATGGTCAGGGCCAGCGATGGCAATGCAAACAGTGCCTCCTATGTATCTGTGAAAATCAATGGAGTGCCGGTCCGTTTTAGTCAATTGTGGGCCATTACCAATCAAAATGACCTGAAAACGTATATTACAAGATATGACTCTGTTTACAATGAAATGAGTACCCATGTCCTGAATTATGATTATAAGTATTCAGTTTTAAATAGTGCAACAGACCAGTTTATACTTGGAACCCCTTCCATCAACTCCATAATTTCCTATGAGGCAGATAGTATGAATATTATTTGGCAGGAAGCAGTGTCTTTGCCATACCCTCCTGTTTTTGATATGTTTTTATATGAGAGCTATGTGTATGTTTCGCTGACAAGCGGATTGATAAAAGCATACAATGATAAGGGAATTGTCCAGGTATCAACACCTGTTAATAAAGACAGGGTGCCAGAAAAGATTTACAGGGGAAATAAGTACATCGTTTCATATCAAACTTCCAGGTCGAGTTATAAAAAGTATCTTGTCGCTAATTTTAACCTTACAGGAGCACATGCCGGAGAAAGAGAAATCTTTATGGAGGTGGTGGGATTTGGTGAAAAGAATAAAGAAGAAATGTATTTTTTCGGAAACAGAACAGATTCGGCCTGGGTCATGGTTTATGAAGTGCTTACCAATTCAGATTATCCGGTTAAATTTATTCCGGGAGCTATATTGCGTGACCTCGATTATCTGGGCAATAATAAATACATCCTGGCAACCAATAATGGATTATATGAGTTCAGGTCTGATAATGAAAGTCTTGTAAAAACTAATCCTGCAACAGGGATAAAAATTGTCAGATATGATCAAAACACAGGCATTTTATATGCTGCTGATGATGATAAGATCAGGGTTTACGATTATGAAACCGGGGGTATAGTCAACACGCTTACTCCCAATTTTACCATGCAAAACATACATATTCGAAATAACCGATGAACCGAAAACTCATTATTACAGATGATGGGTCTCATTCCATTCAGGTTGAGGAGCTGGGTGAAAATTACCACTCATCATTCGGAGCCATAACCGAATCACGGCACATATACATCAAAACTGGCTTCAAGGTATTTTGCAAAAGGAGCAATGTCAATGTACTTGAAATTGGTATGGGTACAGGTTTGAATGTACTATTGACATTATATGAGTCCGGGAAAAACAATCAGAAAGTATATTATCATGCACTCGAAGCTTTTCCCCTGGAGCCATCATTTTATGAAAAGCTTAATTTTGAAAGCTTCCTTGAATATCCCGAAAAGGTTGGTAACCTGAACAAAATTCATTCCATACCGGCTGGTAAATCTCATATGTTAAATGACAATTTTGAAATTTTCAAAGACTATGTACGTCTTGAAAATGCAATCCTTCCCAATGAAAAGTTTGATGTGGTTTATTATGATGCCTTTGGTCCTGAAGCTCAGCCGGAAATGTGGAATATTCCTGTTCTCGAAAAGGTATGTAATGCTATGAAATATGGGGGGATACTGGTAACCTTTTCAGTGAAAGGGCTGGTTAAGAGAAACTTGCGCAATCTGGGATTTTCTGTGGAGACTTTACCAGGACCTCCCGGTAAAAGGCATATTTTGTGTGCATGGAAAGATTCTATTTGATAGAAAAATCCAGGAAATCCTTTATAGGGGATTCCTGTATATAGACATGGGTAACATTTGCCCAGGACGGACCTTCATGGCAATATTTTATTAATTCATTGATATTTTCTTTATCACCTTCTGCTTCAACATAGACGGATCCATCTGGCATGTTTTTAACAAATCCTTTTAGCTCAAGCATCCTGGCTTTTTTTTCTGTGTAAAAACGAAATCCAACATTTTGGACCTGACCATATATTTTTAGGATAACAGATTTTTTCATCAGGGATTAAGCCTCTTTGTTATTAAATCTTCAACTTTGTCATATAGTTGCAAGGGATCCAGAGCCCGCCATGCAAAACAATTAAACCTGCCCCCAAAGGCAATATAATAGTCAAGGTCGGCTGCAATAAACTCTTCCATGACATGTTCCCTGAAGTTGATGCCAATGATCCATCCGTCTTCTAGTTCATCTGCCCATTCTTCATAGTAATCAGAATCACAGGCATGAAAATTAAGGACAGATTCTCCGATAAGAAGAAATTTATTGATGCCACTTTCAATAAGGTTTTCAACAACGTTTCTTTTCAGGTACATAATGTCGTTGTATAATATATCATTCCATTCACCTATCAATTCAATTACACAAAAGCCCCTGGCATATTCTGCAAATAATATTTTAATGAATAAGGTAGATGACCCGATGTCATCCCATTGGGGATGAATATAATGATCATAAATGGCATGGGTGAACTCAAATTCACTGTATTTCCTCTGGTAGAATGGTGATCGTTCATCTTCTGAAGCGATATATAAATGTCTCCATGAATAATGTGGTTCTATGTCATGCATATTCAGACAACTGGAATTTTTTATAAGTTAAGTACTGTCTAGATTAAATCAGGAAAACAATAATATTATACGGCATATTTGACTTCAGGAATCTCTCTGAGGTCTTTGTAAAGATCTTCCAGGATTTTTTGGTTGTCGATTGTAACATTAACAGTCAGGCTAATGTAGGTGTTTTTACTGCTCACTTTCGAACTCCAGCCAGAATATGGAATATTATTCTTCTCTAAAACCTGTTTTATCTTTTCCTGGTTCTCTTTTTCGGAGATATTGTTGTCCATAAATACTTTCAGGCCAAATTTCACAGGATATTTGACCTTTTCTTTTCCAAACAAATTACAGTAATCTCCTTTGCCGTTGTTTTCCATTATTTAGCTTTTTAAAGATAACACTGCTACAGGCAAAATGTTGTCCCGATGCTCACCCATTTATGATCACGTCCTCCCTTGAATTCCGAAGAGATATAATGAATTTTGCCTGTGAGCCCGAACCATTTATATTTTACTTGAAACCCTGCTATGGCAGAATATGTAAAGCGTTCTATTTCATCCCCGCTGAGGGAATATATTTCATTCTTGTTAAACAATCCTCCTTGCAATGTGGCATCATAACCTACAAGCGTTGTTTTTAAACCTGCAATTAAAACATATTGTAGTTTGTTGATTTGTCTGTTGCTGCCGCATTGTAGCCCATATCCGTTGAAATACGGCTCTTGTTTGCCTGCCATTAGCAAAGTTGAAATGTAAGCATTGTCGTAAAGCGTTCCGCCAATGGCGCCGGCGGCAATATTCCAGGTAAGCAGTTCTTTTTCCAGGATGCCTTTTTCTATACTGGCATGATATGACAGAAGGATGTCATTACCTATTTGATTGGCCCATCCTGTGGGTTCTGTGGAATGAATTGTGGTTTGGATAAGACCACCGAGAGATGTGGGGCCAAGCAATCCAATATCCAGTCCTGAATGGAGTTTAAGCTTGTTTTCTTTGTCATAAGTAGTTTTGAAGAATCCCAGGTATAAGTAACTGGCGAAAGGCCGGTCACCCACCAGGACCTGCTCTATGTCCAGCCTTGTTGGAGTATACATGTTTTGAACCAGCCTGATGCCAAAATAGTTGAGAGACTTTTTCCTGTATGGAATTGCAATGCTTAGGATACGTGAGCGCTGCAAAGCTGGATGGATATATTGAAACTGGATTCCATTCGTATAATAGTAATCCATGCTAAGAAAAACATCATTATCAAACTGAATGGACAGAAACGAATGGGGATCGGTTAATGGCAGGCTTATTGACATCAGATATTGTTTTTTCCGGTGGAGCAATTTGGGTGCCTTTATCTTGCCGGAGGTTATCTCCGATGGTGCTTTCCTGGAAGTAACCCAATATGGTATTACGGGTTCCCGTGTTTTTATTTGTTCTTTTAGGTCTTCCTTTGTCAGTTCAGAAGGGTATTCCCAATGTAATATTATACGCCCGGGTGGAAACGGTGGATGCCACACCGGTTCAGGAGCTGCGCTTTTATCTGGGACTTTTTGTTCTTCCTGGTATTGTGAACAAGATACCAGCAAACTCAACAAAAGAAAAGTAATGATATAGCGATGAAGTGGCATGGTTTGATCAGTCAGTACAAAGTTAAAACAATCTCCCTAAATTCAGTATGGAAGTACATGCTGAAATTTCCCTTTTAAAATATTTTTGGGTATTTAGCAGGATTGGTTTCATGCATAATATTATATACCGCATCAAAAACATCTTCAGCATTGGGGTTCGAAAAATAATCGCCGTCTGTGCTGTAAGCCGCTCTGTGGTCCTTTGCAGTAAGTGTGGCAGGTTCAGCATCAAGATAATAGTAACCGTTTTGCTCTTCAATTACTTTTTGCATCATGAATGATGTGGCTCCTCCGGGAACATCTTCATCAAAGAATAATACCCTGTTGGTTTTTTTTAATGATTCTGCTATGATATGATTAGTGTCAAAAGGCAGAAGTGATTGTACATCAATTAATTCTACGTCTATACTGAATTCTGTTAATTGCATTACGGCATCCTGGGCTATTCTCACACAGGAACCATAAGTTACGAGCGTAATGTCATGGCCTTTTTTTAGTATTTCCGGTTTACCAGGAATTATGCGGTATTCACCAATGTTTGAAGGTAGTTTTTCTTTCAGTCGGTAGCCGTTCAGTGGTTCAATGATCAGGGCAGGTTCGTCGGCAGCCAGCATGGCATTGTAAAATCCTGCAGCCTGGGTCATATTACGGGGTACTATAACATGCACACCCCGAATTGAGTTGATGACCATGCTAAGCGGTGACCCGGAATGCCATATGCCTTCCAGACGGTGGCCACGTGTACTTATAATCAATGGGGCTTTCTGACCCCCACGACTTCTGTATTGTAGCGTGGCAAGGTCGTCACTCAGAACCTGCAAACCATATAACAGATAGTCAAAATACTGGATCTCAGCTATGGGTCTGAGACCGCGCATGGCCATCCCTATTCCTTGTCCGATTATTGTTGCTTCCCTGATGCCTGTGTCTGATATCCGCAGCTCACCATATTTAGCCTGCAATCCTTCGAGGGTTTGGTTTACACCTCCAATTTTCCCGACATCTTCTCCGAAAATAAGGGTGCGCTTATCATGACCGAAAATATGATCAAAGTTTCTTTTGAGGATTTCCCTGCCAGGAACTTCAGGGGCATCTTTTGGGATTTCGGGTTGTATTTCCTGAAGGTTGGAAACGGCATATTGAGACATGCTGTGCAAATGTGAACTGTAGTCTTCATTTTTGGTTTTCATGGCCTTGTCACGCCAGTCCATGACATTCTTTTTCAAAGAATTTTGAGGGTTGGAACAATGATCACAGATCAAACGAAGAATCCTTTTTCCAGACGACATGATGTCTTTCCAAATAGGCTCCCCCACCATGGCCAATTCCTGCTTGATGTTATTGATCTTGGAAGTTTTTGCACAATTACAAGTGCTTATATCAACCATTTTAAGAAAGTCATCTCTTTGCTCAATGATGGGTTTTATAAAATGTTCCCATGCTTTCTTTCGTGCTTCCCTGGCCCTTTTTGCAGCATTTTTCTCAATTTGATCAAGTTCATCGCTGGTAGCTACTTTGTTTTCCAGGATCCATTGCCGGAACTTTAAGATGCCATCATGTTCAGATTCCCATTTTAACTGTTCTTTTGATTTATACCTTTCATGCGACCCTGAAGTCGAATGGCCTTGTGGCTGAGTGAGTTCATAAACATGGAAGATTACCGGAACATGTTCTTTCCTGCATAATTCAATTCCCTTCCGGTACATACTGATCAAAGCAGGATAATCCCAGCCTTTTTCTCTAAATATGACCAACCCTGAGTCATTTTTATTTTTCCTTTGAAACCCCTTTAAAATTTCGGAAATACTGTCTCTGGCAGTTTGATATTTTCTGGGGACGGATATTCCCCAACCATCATCCCATATTGACATTGCCAAAGGTACCTGAAGGACGGCAGCCGCATTGATGGTTTCGAAAAAATGGCCTTCGGCTGTGCTGGAATCACCGATGGTTCCGAATGCAACTTCATTGCCTTTGTTGGAGAATTTCGTAAGATCATGCAACTCAGTATTGTTTCTGAATATTTTGGATGCATAAGCAAGCCCGAGCAGCCTTGGCATCTGTCCGGCAGTAGGGGATATGTCTGCTGATGAATTTTTTTGTGCAGTCAGGTCTTTCCATTCTCCTTTATCATCCAGGCTTCTTGTCGCAAAATGATTGTTCATAACCCTTCCACCTGTTCCGGGATTGGCTTCCGGACTTGTGTCTCCATAAAGCTGTGAGAAAAACTCCTCCAATTTCATCATGCCGGTGGCCAGCATAAAGGTTTGGTCCCTGTAATATCCTGAACGCCAATCACCTTTTTTGAAAACCTTGGCCATAGCCAATTGGGGGATCTCTTTCCCATCACCAAAAATTCCGAACTTGGCTTTACCTGTGAGAACTTCCCGCCTTCCCAGCAGACTGGCCTGCCTGCTTTCATTGGCTATCCTGTAATCATTTAATACTTCTTCTTTATTGATGTTCAGCTTCGGATTTTTTGTGTTTGCCGACTTTTTGGTTGCCATGGTGTGTTTGGTTTGTTCTTCCTGTGAAAAGAACAAAAATAACCAAAAAAGGTTTATTGGTCAGGGTATTTGAAAGGAACACAGGAATTTATCAGATAAGCATGGTTTTGCTGGCTATCTTATGTTCAAAGATGGTTCTGATAAAATTGATCTTTTGATTTGTTATAGGTTTATGAATTGTTTCAATTGATCTGATTCTGTTTTCATCAAAAGATCTGATGTGTATTCTTTGACGATACCTGCTCATGCGGTTTTTAAGGTTCTTATCCAGTTTTACTTCTTTCCCTTCAGGAACAAGTATTTGAATCTCGACTTCATGCTTTGCCCATGGGATTGTATCAGGAAGGATGTAATAACTGCTGAATTCTATAAGGGAATCTCCTGAGTGCAAATTATAATGAACTGCTGAGGCATTTGCTTTTGCAGCGTACACAGACCTTCCCCATGCTTTTGTCGATAAAACTGCATGGAAGTCGTCGTCCGGACTCTTTTTCAGGCTTATATCCACTTCTCCAATGTATTTCTTGCCTTCCACTATAGCCAGTTCAATATCATTGGCCAGGATCATGACTTCATCGGCATCCATTGAATTTTCGGGCATCCATTCTTTTAAAGTCAGGTATAGGGTATCTCCTGTTGGTTGGTTTATGCTGATTTCATTTTTTACCATTTCTTCATAACGGAAATGCTTCAGGGCCCTGAAACTGAAAATAGCAACAATAATGGCTCCAACCAACCAAATATTGAATGCAGTTAATCCGGCATATTTTACTCTCTCAAACCTGAAGATCATCCTGGTGGCATTATAAATAAGCATGACCAATGGAACTCCTATGAACAGGATCAAACCAATGTTGAAAAAACCAAATGAAGTTTCGTGCGGCATGAATAAGTAAAACAAAGTACGAAAAGGCATTTGTATCAATTCATGATGGTTATCGATAAATATCCCTTCATAACCAAAGTAGACTGCAAAAAAGGACATTAGCATGAAAAGGCCTGCCAGGAGGAGTCCAAGGCCTATGATAATAACAATTACCCTGAAAGCGACTTTTAATACAGAGACGATTCCTTGAGCAATGTCCTCAAAGATATTACCCTGCGCACTCACTTTTTTTTTATAACCGCCTTTGGCCTGGTTTGCAAGGTCGTTTATTTTTACCCTGATTTGCTCCAGTTCTTCCCTGATGGATTTTTCAATATTATCCACCGTGACCTTTTCACCTTTCATTTCAAGTCGTTCACTTGTTGTCTTGGCTTTGGGCACAGCAATCCAAAGTATTAAGTAGAGCAACACACCAGATCCCCATACCAGAAGGGAAAAGATGAATATTACCCTGAACCACAGGGGGTCTATTCTGAAATATGCACCCAATCCACTGCAAACGCCACCGATTATTTGGTTGTCGGGATCCCTGTAAAGCCTCTTGGGGCCCCTGAGTGTTTCCTGGGATTCTGTTCTTTCTTCGGCAGTATCGTCTTCAAAATCATTTGGTTCTCCCAATATGGATATAATGTCCTCAACGTCTTCAATAGTAATTACTTCCTTTGAATCTCCCAGTTTTTCCCCTAATAATTCTGCTATCCTGTTTTCAATATCTGAAAGGATCTCTTCTCTTCCCTGGGTATTACTAAAATGACTTCTCAATAATTTCAGATAAGAATTCAGCTTTTCAAAAGCATCCTCATCTATGTGAAATATTGTTCCTCCGATATTTATTGTGAATGTCTTTTTCATGAAATATTTAATATTAATTGTTTTCTGTTTTAATTATATCATTGACCGATTCAACCAGCTCTTGCCAGCTGACTTTCATTACGGCCAAAAGCTTTTTACCAATTTCTGTAATGGCATAATATTTCCTGGGTGGACCAGATCTCGATTCTTCCCAGCGATAACTCAGTAGACCGTCGTTTTTCAACCTTGTAAGTAACGGATATAATGTTCCTTCAACAATGATGAGCTCAGAATTTTTAAGTTTCTCTATAATGTCGGATGCATAAGCATCTTTTTTATCTATGATAGAAAGGATACATAGTTCAAGTACTCCTTTTCTCATTTGCGCCTTTTGTTTTTCAATGTTCATGATGCAAATATAATTCATTTTTTAGAACTATGCAATAGATAGTAGTAAAATATTTTAAATATTATAAATTGGCAACTACCTTGTTATAAATATAATGTTGTTAGTCAGTGGCTTATATTATTATTTCGAAAGGCTAAAAATATATTTCCTTGAAAAGAATTCTCGTCGATGATTTCGAAGATGCCTGGACCATAAACAGCATCATAGCGAGCCATAATCCATGGTTATGCAATACAGGAAATAAAAAGTAAACAGATGGAATAAAAACCATAATTGTAGAGACCAGCATGGTGTTTCTCATGGGGATGGAAGCGGTTGCCCCAATGAAAATGCCGTCCCAGAGAAAGGAGCTAAAGGTTATCAGAGGTACCAGGATAATCCAGAATTTATATGGTTGAATGGATTGAATTACAGACGAATTATCTGTTAAGGCAATGATCAGAAACTTATTCCAAAACAGATAAACTACTGTGAACACTATGGCAATAGACAACCCCCAAAGAAATAAGAACCTTATTGATTTTAACAAGGCCGGTTTGTTATTGGCTCCGATGAATTTGCCTGTGAGTGATTCTGCTGCATAAGCAAATCCGTCAATAAGGTATGAGAATATCATAAAAAACTGCAGGAGTATTGTATTCGCAGCCAGAATAGTATCGCCCATTTTTGCGGATTGGGCTGTAAAAAAAGTGAAGGTAAAAATAAGGCATAAGCTTCTGATGAGAATATCTTTATTTACAGCCATAAATATTTTCAGGGCTTTGATATCGATTATTTTGCCCGGGGGAAGCCATGAAACTTCCTTTTTATAAAATCTGATAATAAATATCAGGGCAAGGATCAAACCACCATACTGAGCAACGAGGGTTCCGTATGCGACGCCTTCGGATTTCATTCCTAAGGCCATTACAAACAATACATTGAATCCAATATTCAAGATATTGATCACAATGGCAATGATCATAGGGAACCGTGCATTCTGCATCCCAAGAAACCAGCCATACAGTGCATATAGGCCTAAAGTGGCTGGGGCCGCGAAAATTCTGATCCTGAAATACTCTGCTGCAAGAGATTCAACTTCTTCTGATCCGTCCAGTAGCAGGAAACTGATTTTTTCAATAGGAAATTGAAGCATTACAAGTAAAAATCCTACGGAAAATGCCAATAACATTGACCTGAAAAATACCAGATTGTATTCCTTTTGATCTTTTCTTCCAAAAGCCTGGGCTGTGAAGCCACTGGTTCCCATTCTGAGAAAACCAAAAATGGCGTAAATGAAATTGAAAATGATACCTCCAAGGGCGACAGCACCAATGTATTCTATTGATTCCAGGTGGCCCATTAGCGACAGGTCAACCATGCTCAATAAAGGCACAGTTATGTTTGTAATAATATTTGGAATGGCCAGTTTGAGTATCTGTCGGTTCAATTCAAGAAATTTGCCGTGAAAATACAAAACCCCTGAACATTTCACATAGTTGCGTTGTTTTTTGTTTAACTGTATGTAAATATTCTTTAACACTAATATATTA
>JAGYLD010000007.1 GCA_018401355.1 Bacteroidales bacterium | reverse complement strand
TTCCCTAAGGTATTATAAATCCTTTTCTTGTCATATACTTTTGGTAAAATGATGCCATTGAAATCATTTATGATATTTCCAGAAAGATCGACAACTTCACCTTCCACTGTCACTTTCGACATGGCCTGGATGGTATCATTTGCATCAAGTACGTCCTGAGCATTAATAGATGTTGTTTTTATATCGTAATATGGATAAGCAAGCCTCAAGGCAGGATCGCCCAACAACACAAAATTTTTAATATTCTGGTTGGTATTCATGATGGTTTTTGAGATCCGCACCAGGTCACCCAACCTGGGATATTGTCCATCCTCTCTTTCAAATGCAATCTTATATATTTCCCGGTTGAGTCTAAAATTCGGATCTGACCATGCAAGCCGGGTGGTTGTAAAAAGGCCGATGCCTCCTCCTGTGGGATTTAACAACACCCATTCCCCGGCAGAAACGATGGCAGGGTCATCAAACCGGCTGAATTCACAGGTTGCTGTCACAAACAAAGGAAGCATATTGAAATTATCCCAGGAATTGATGGTTGGAATATCCAGGATGCTTTCATGCGCCCAGCCGTTTTCACCGCCATGGCCTGTATAATTGATGATCAATGCTCCCTTCTGAACCGCTTTGGATATGGCCTGATTCACTTCAGGATACCTTTGTCCTTTGGGGGTATTCACCTGCTGGTATGCGTCAATATAAATCTTATCCACATTAAAGTCGAGATAACTCGTATCAATGATGGTTTGCAGCTTTTCTGCCTGCTTGAAATGGATATTATTGTCTTCATCATCAGCAATAAAACATACCAGGTTTTTCCAGTTGGCCATGGACGTAGCTTGGCTCTCCATATAATGCTCGATCTTATCTACCACATTGCCGGCTTCTTCACTGGTATTTACAGGAAAACGGCCAATTCCAATATCAATGGTTTTTCCATATGCATTGTTCCCTTCGTTGTTATCATAAAGACAGAAAAAATCTTCTGTAACAAAGGAATATCCGTACTTTAATGATTCCATGGACTGAAATGTGGGGATCCAATTTCCACCGGGCAATTGTCTGCTTTTCGGATCATATGACCCATCACCAAAAAGCAGGAGATATTCAGGAATACTGGCAGAATCACTTTTATGATAAAGCATCCTGCAGAAATCTCTGATGGCACCTATATCCTGTGCTCCTGAGGAAAACTCATTGTAAATTTGCTGTGGTGTAACAACGAGGTAGCTAAGATCATCATACTGCTGATGTAATTCACCCAACCTGACTGCCTGGTCAAAAAACTCCTTGGGTGAAACAATGATAAACTTAACAGGATCCAATGCATGAAGGTTCTGGTTGGAGACCTGTTCAATATAATCAATGGTGTGAAATTCAGCCCCGTTAAATGCAATGAACTCCCTTACATCATCATGGACAGTTTTAAAAACAAATTCCTTATCATCCTGATATCCATCCATATATTTCGCATTAAAGCGGTCGGTAACATCCCATACTACCAGGCCACTGGTTGCATTATCAATTCTGAACTCTGCAATTTCACCCTGACCAAAATATAAGTGATCCCTGAACCGAAGCTGACTGCCAACCATAGAAAGATCCCTTCTGGCATTGAGTTCTATATAATTCATCCAACCTTCAGCAACTGTACTTGTCTGATCATAAGTCACCGAAATGGTTACTTCATCTTTTGTCGGAAAGAAACCAACGGTATCCGGGGTGTTGGAATATGCATACACAGTTGAAGAAAGATTTATCTTGCTTATTTGTGCATCCAGGATGGAGTTACCATTGTATGAAAAATCAAAGGAGCTGTACTGTGTGGATCTTGCAGCGATATTTGTTCTCAGGCTGACTTTGCTATCAGTTATGATATTAGGAAAATTAAAAGTGTAATCGTACGTTAACTGACTTTTAAAATGCTCCCCCCACCATATCTTACCAGTTTTCAATATGTTAATATTCTCTTCTTCATGTACCTGGTAATCAGTGAATTTATCCAAAATAACTGTGGGTTCCTGTGAAACGACACTGTCCTGAACAACCCTTTTCCCGGGCCCAAGATCAAAGGAGATAAAATAATAAGTTTCATCAGTATAATAATTAACCTGGTGTTCAAAAAGGCCGGTAAAATAATTGTACTTCCAGATGGATGGGGACATTCCATAAAACAAAATATAGTCCTCAGGATCGAATGAACCATCTTCTTCACCGATGACCATTATTGCGTTTTCATTCAAATCATCATATCTTGATTGAGCATTGCTCTCCGGAACCATACCATTGCCATTGCCATAGATCCTGATATTTCTCGGATCAATATTATCTGCCGAAACACCCATTGTCTGAAGATCACTGTAATCAATTTTATGGATTCCGTCTTCAGTTACTGCAAAGCGATACCATGTTCCCTGAGAAAGGACTGATTCATCTTCAAAATCCCCGAGGTTTTCGGTCATATATGGAACCACATCTTCTACAATCTTCCATTCCAGTGCAAATGATACAAGCTTTTCAAACCGGGAAGTTTCCTTATTAAACCGAAGAGGGACAAATGAAAGTTGAACATGAGGCTTTTTTCTGAAATACACAACTTCATTTTTTATTTTGATCTCATCATCGATCAGGTTTTTGTCTTCCAGCAATTGAATGATTTCATCCTCCACAGGTTGAAAAATCATATTTGAGATCTTCACATTTTCAGCCTTTTGACCTCTTTGAACTGAAAAAGTTTCAAAAAATACCGGCAACAATCCGCTTGCAGGATCGTGTTCGGAGCCATTGAATGTAATGACATAAGCAGAAATATTCTGATCAAGATAGATTTCATGGATTCCCTTCCATTCCAGGGTTATTTGTTTATTTCCTGGAAACAACAATTGGGAAAAAAATAAAGCAGACAGTATAGTGAGGTAAAACTTAAGTTTCATTTTCTAAAAGTTAATAAAATGTTCCTTCGATGTTTCTATCCAATCCCATTAAAAAAATAATATTCCATCAAATTGTCAATACACCCGTTTCGAATTATTATTTAGACAGTTTATAAAGTGATCAGGTTGCACCGTAATCCTCAATATTATTTAAGGATCACAAGTTTTTCCAACTTATCGGCTTTGGATCCATCAGGAGATCTTACGCTCACCTTATAAATATAAACTCCCTGGCCAGTTTATCTCCGAAGTCATCCCTTCCATCCCATCCATATGGTGGTACTGGTCCGGATCTGAATCCATCGGTCATTATAAAATCGTTATAAGTGTATACCAACCGGCCAGAAACAGTAAAAACCTGAAGCAATACTTCGAGCATATTGTTGGGCTGGTTATGTTCGAAATAAAAATCCGTATGGGTTGTAAATGGATTTGGATAATTCAATACATGATCTATGGCCAGCTCAGCAGATTCAGACACGATAAACTCAATGTAAGTTTCTGATGAGTTATTGTAAACATCCCAAACTTTCAAGCTTAATGAATGGGGTCCCTCTTCCAGTTCTGAAAAAGGATACTTAATGGATCCGCTTGTATAGCTATCAAGATCTGCTTCATAATAGTCATTCAGATTAATGGATTTCTCTGTATTTTTATCCAGGACGGCAACAATATCGTGTCCGATCCCGTTACCCACCGTGTTGATACCGCTTGAATCATTCACAAAAGCAAGCATAAGAGGATTTTCATCGGTTAATCCACCATATACAAACGATTCATCATTCATGTAAAGATCAACCAAAGGCCCCGCATCATCCTGTGACCCGCCGCTCTCAAAACCACCTACGATAATGCTTTTATCAAATCCATTCGCATCAATACCGGCATTTCTGGCATAATAGGAAATCTTTCCATGTCCAAACTGGTATGCAATATCTTTAGGAACAATGAATGTAAAGGTAAATGTTCCATTGGTAATACTCGCTTTCCCTTTATATAAAACGGAATTTTGAATATTGAACGTGTACTTATAGCTGGACGGGTCACTTGCAAGAGTCTCAATTTTAACGGGTTTGTCATATACAATAGGAAACAAGGTACCATTAAAAGATTCCACTTTATTTCCTGAAACATCCTGGACTTCCCCGGTAACGGTAACCTTGCTTAAAGCTTTAAGTGTGTCGGATGGCCCACGGTTATTCAACAGCTCAATGCTGGTTGATTGAACATTGTATTTCGGATAAGCCAATTTCAATGCAGGATCACCCAAAAGAATAAATTTAAGATCATTGGTAGTAACGCCACCACTTTTGTTTTTCGACATACGAATGACATCGCCAAATCTTGGATATTCGCCATCAATTGTTTTTTCAAAAACAGACTCATACAAAGCATAGTTCAGGTTAAAGTTTGATGTTCCATATGTTGCACGAGCTGTTGTAAATAAAGCAATTCCGCCTCCACCTGTATTCAGAAAAACCAACTCCCCAGCAGATGTTCTTTCAGGATCATCATAACGGCTGAATTCACATGTTGCTGTAACAAAGATGGGCAATGCATCATAGTTTGTCCATGCATTGATATCGGAAATCTCCAGTATGCGTTCATGTCCCCAACCCACTTCACCGCCATGTCCGGTATAATTCATAATCATGGTTCCTTTATCTATGCGGCGGTTTATTGCTGCATTTACATCCGGGGCACGTTGTCCGCCGGGAGTAGAAACCTGAGGGTAAGCATCAACATAAATTTTATCAATATTATACACCTGGTAAGTTGTATCAATCATTTTAGCCATTCTTTCTGCATGCTTTTCCATATGAAGGTTGCCATCCTCATCATCGGCTACAAAGCAAATGCTGTTTCTCCAGGAACTCATGACCTCAGGTTGATTAACAGCATAGTGAATAATTTTATCTACAGCAGCTTTGGCCTGCTCAATGGAGGTAACTGGCAAGCGCCCGATACCTATATCAATAAGATTCGACAAACCGATTCCTTCACCATCATCCAAAAAGCCATAATAATCGTCTGTGGAAATAGAACTGATAATATTCAGGGAGAACGGATCTACCCAGGTTGGAACAAGATTGTTGTTGTCCGGAATCCTGTTTTTATAATCGTATGAAGCATCTCCAAAAAGGAGCAAATATTTTGGCTCCTCACCGGAAGATGCCTGATCATAGAGCATTTTCATAAAATCCCTGATGGCTGTTATATCCTGTGCTCCGGAAGAAAATTCATTGTATACTTTTTCATTTTCCGTAACAAAAACACGCAATCCGTCATGATTAATATGATGATCAGCCAAACGATAAGCTTCACTTAAAAATGATGGGTGGCTTATGATGATCATTTCAAGGTTAGACAATCCATGAAGGTTTTGATTCTCTACTTTTTTAACAAAAACAGGCTGATAATAAGAAGCGCCATTGAAAGCCAGAAACTCCATCATTTCTGTGGCAGGGAGGCGAAAAACAGCATTGCTGCCGTTGAGTGTGGTTTCAACTTTCTTCACATTGAGAGGATCTGTCACATTCCAGACCTGAACATTTGCATTGGCATTTCCGAGCCTGTATTCAGCAATTTTTCCAGGACCATTCACCAGGGGATTCCGGAAAGCGATTTGCGCACCGGAAAAAATCAAATTTCTCCAGGCATTCAACTCAATATAATCCATCCAACCGATGGCTCCCGCTGAGGTCCTGTTATAATCCACCCTGATTGAAATGGAAGGTCCGACAGCATCAAAAGTTGTACTTGCAGTCCTGGCCTTTGCATAATCAGAATACTGGGAACCGGTAATTTTTGACACTGAAGCCGTCATAACAGAACTTCCATTGTAAAAATACTTGAAGCTGCTGGCAGAAAAAGATCTGGCAGCAACAGATGAACGAATATAAACCGGTTCAGAAACATCTATGTCAGGGAAAGAAAAACCATAAGTCTGAGAAAGGTTGATATCAAATGGGGGAGAATCATACCAGGTACGGCCTGTCCTTACAATATTCAATTCATCCTCTTCAAATAAAGCATAATCTACAAATTTTTCAACGATATCCGTTGCCGGGTCAACAGTGGATGATTGGTTAGCAATTCGTTTTCCGGCACCCTGGTCAGTAGATATAAAATAATACGTATAATCAGAAAAGGCGTTGGTAATATGTTGAAATCGTTCATTCTGCGCATTGAATTTCCAATCATTGGGTGATTCTCCATAAAAAAGCACAAAATCACCCGGGTTAAAACTGCCATCGTTTTCTCCCGATACAAAGATGGCATTCTCCTCAAGGTCATCGTACCTGAATGCAGTTATGCTTTCAGGTAGCATTCCCCCTCCATTACCATAGATCCTGATGTTTCTCGGATCAATCGTGCTCACCGGAATTCCCATTGTAGCCAGATCGTTATATGTTAACCGGTGTATTCCCGTCTGGTTTGTAGCTATTTTGTACCAGTTTCCTGTTGCAAGGACAGAAGAGTTTTTGAAATTATATGCCCTTTTAGGAATATTCAAGGCCGGGCCATCAGGAATTAATCTGATCTCAAAAGAAACAAGCTTTTCATAATTGCCTGTAGATTGGTTTTTTCTGATAGGAATCAAGGAGACCAGGATGGATGGAACCTTCCGCTCAAATGCAAGGGAAGCAGTGGGTACCACTCTACTACCGATAATTTCCAGACCATTTATCCTGGAAAGTTCCGGATCTGTAATAGGCTGATAGTTTTCATTATCCAGGACAACCCCTGGAACAGAGTTCCCATAGATGGCGTTAAACCGCTCTTTAAAAAATGGAATGGCCGGGTTATCTGGATAAACTGCACCTTCGAAGTAAAGCTGATAGATCTTTTCGGTGTCATTAATCCTGAACTCAAGAACATCATCCCACTCAAGAGAATATGAATACCTTTCCTGGGTATAAAGAAAAGCCGGAATAAGCAAAACAAGGGTGGTTACATAAAAACTATACTTAAAATTCATTGTGTAACGAATTAATATTTCCTGGTAAATAATAAAGCATCAAAGAATAAAAAAGTTCAAAACAATAAAATTATAAGTCAAAACACAACATAAATTAACATTTTAAACGTTCCTTAAATACTTATATTGCTGAAACAAAGTTTATACAAAATTTTGTATCCGAAGTAAAAAAAACTTCGTATAATTGTAGCCCTTAAAAGAACTAAGGCGACATTGTATATAAAGCTATGCTCAGAAAATTTGGCGTCATTTTATTATTGTTCATTATGGGTATTCCTGGATTGGCCACTGCCCAGTCTTTACCAGATCCCCATTTCTCCCAGTTCTATGGTAATCCATTGTATTTAAATCCGGCACTGGCAGGTAGTAATATATGCCCTAGGCTTATTTTTAATTACAGGAACCAATGGCCCGGACTTTCCAACAGTTTTGTAACATACAATGCTTCTTACGATCAATACATCAAACCCTTATCCGGGGGCATAGGCGTCAATGTTTTAGCTGACAGGGCCGGTGACGGCTTACTCAACACATACCTGATTAATTTAATGTATTCTTTCAGGCTAAGGTTAAGCAATCATGTGTTTATGATGATGGCTTTGCAAGGCAGTTACATTCAAATGAACCTTAACTGGAACGAATTACAATTTGGAGAACAAATTGATCCCCAGACAGGATATAACCCGACACTTGGAATTCCTGAAACACCACCCGACAATAATACCATTGGCATTCCGGATTTTTCTGCCGGAATGGCAATCAGTTACAAGGGAAGTCTTTACGGAGGTGTGGCCGTGCACCACCTTACTCAGCCGAGCAACTCCTTTTACAGCAGTGCGGAAAGCAAATTATACATGAAGTACACAGTCCATGGGGGAGCCGTTATTGACCTTGCAGGCAGGGATCCCTATGATGAGGATTTTGGAATGTTCTCCATTTCTCCGAATTTCATGTACATGCAGCAAGATAATTTCCACCAGCTCAATATTGGAATGTATGTAACAAAATATCCATTCATTTTAGGAACATGGTTCAGACATAATTTTGAAAATGCCGACGCTATCATTCCGATGGCCGGACTGGAATATAAATCATTCAAAATCGGATACAGCTATGACATCACGCTTTCGAAACTTAAAAGTGTGACTGGAGGGGCTCATGAAATATCCCTTGCATGGCATTTCGGTTGTATTGAAAAAAGAAGAAGAATCAGGGCAATAAACTGCCCAAGGTTTTAGTTAATAACACACATACTAAAAAAAGACATAAGAAATGGTTAAGCACTTCAAGTTCTTCAATGCCGCACTCCTGCTAGTGTTCATTGCTTTCTTGTCATCTTGTTCATTGTTCAGCCCAAAAGAACACTCAAGAACAACCGGATGGGCCTATAACGATCCGGAAAACGGAGGTTTTGAAGTCTCCGATATGCGGGAACAACCTACTGGCCCCGGATTAATTTTTATAGAGGGTGGAACTTTTGTTATGGGAGCTACCCAGGAAGACATTATGTTTGATTGGGATAATTTCCCAAGAAGGGTAACGATCTCATCGTTTTATATGGACGAAACAGAGGTCAGCAATGTCGATTACCTGGAATACCTTTACTGGTTAAAGAGGGTTTTTGGTGCTGATTACCCACAGGTATACAATAAAGCTTTACCCGACACACTTGTCTGGAGGAACAGGCTGGCCTATAATGAGCCACTGGTTGAGACATACCTGCGCCATCCTGCCTTCCACTATTACCCTGTCGTAGGTGTAAACTGGGTTCAGGCACAGGATTACTGTTCATGGAGGACAGACCGCGTTAACGAGCAAAACCTCATCATGAATGGCATTCTCGATTTCGACCCGGATCAGAAAAATGAAAATAACTTTAATACTGAAGCATACCTGGCCGGACAATATGAAGGCCTTGTAAACCAACCTCTGGAAAACCTCAATCCCAACAGTACAGGTACCAGAAGGGCTGGAATACAGGATGGCATCATCATGCCAAAATACAGACTCCCAACAGAAGCAGAATGGGAATATGCAGCTTTGGGCCTTGTTGGAAACACACTCTATGAAAGGGTTGTGGAAAGAAGGAGGTATTCATGGAATGGCAATTACACCCGGACAGATGACAGAAAATATTATGGAAGCTTTGTTTCCAACTTTAAAAGAGGCAGAGGTGACTACATGGGTGTTGCAGGTACATTGAACGATGGAGCCGACATTCCCGCACCGATTGGTTCATACTGGCCAAATGACTATGGTCTTTACAATATGTCAGGCAATGTGAGTGAATGGACACAGGATGTTTATCGTCCGTTAAGCCTGGAGGATTTCTCAGACTTCAATCCTTTCCGTGGTAATGTATTCAAAAATCCTGTACGCGATTTTGAAGGTTTTCTTGTTGAGAAAGACAGTCTGGGCAGGGTCAAGTATGAAGAAGTTACAACTGAAGAGATTGCCGGAAGAAGAAATTATAATAAAGCCAACAACGTCAATTATAAAGATGGTGATGCCGGAACAATTTTAACCCATGACTGGAAATCAGAAGAGGGTTCAAATACAACAAAAGAAATGTATGAATACGGAGTAACCACTCTTATCAGCGATAAAGCAAGGGTATATAAAGGTGGTTCATGGAAAGACCCGGCCTATTTCCTGAGTCCAAGTGTCAGAAGATTCCTTGATGAAAACCTTTCAACGGACTATATCGGATTCCGCTGCGCAATGTCCAGGGTTGGTAATCCTTTGCCTGGAAAATAAAAAATAAATATTTCAATTTCAACCCCATTCTGTTTTCAGGATGGGGTTTTGTATGCATAACAGCATGTCTGATCAATTGTTAAAGGCATTTTTAAACTCAGGAAAGGTATCTACAGATACCCGCACAATTCAAAAAGGAGATATCTTCTTTGGCCTGAAAGGTGAAAGTTTTAATGGTAACAATTATATTATACAAGCCCTGGAAAAAGGTGCAGCACTTGCAGTAACTGATGATCCTGCCAATAAAAAAATCCCTGGTACAATCTTAGTTTCAGATAGTCTCAAGACTCTCCAGGACCTTGCATCAGAATACAGAAAACTGCTAAAGATACCGGTAATAGGTATCACCGGATCCAATGGTAAAACAACTACTAAGGAACTCATGTATCTTGTCATGAAGCAAAAGTTCAACGTTTTTGCCACCCATGGAAACCTGAACAATCACATTGGAGTTCCGTTAAGTATCCTGTCCATTAAAAAGGATACTGAAATTGCCATCATTGAAATGGGTGCCAACCATATTGGGGAAATTCATTTGCTTTGCAATATTGCCAGACCAACCCATGGGATTATCACCAATTTAGGCAAAGCCCATCTTGAAGGTTTTGGTAGCTTCCACGGAGTCATTAAAGCAAAAACCGAACTCTATAAATACCTGGATGCTCATCAGGGCATTATTTTCATCAATAAAGATGACAACCTGTTGATGGATCAAGCTGGCACATTAAAAAAATACAGTTATGGCTCAGATGCAAAAGCTGACACCCGGGCTTCATTGATAAGAGATGACCACAATCTGGAAATATTGTGGAATACACCAGATGGTGATTTAATCATAAAATCACACTTGTTTGGCCGGTATAATTTTTACAACATTCTTGCAGCACTGGCAGCCGGGCAATATTTTAAAGTGGATCCTCAGCTTTCTTCTATGGCTGTTCATAATTATATCCCTGAAAACAACCGCTCACAGCTCATTAAAAGCAAAAAAAACACCATTTACCTGGATGCATATAATGCCAATCCTACCAGCATGGAAAATGCCTTGAATTTCTTTGCCAAAGTAAAAAGTGGAAAAAAAGTAGTGATCCTTGGCGACATGCTTGAATTGGGCAAAGAATCAGAAGCCGAACATGTTAAATTACTTGATGCCTTAAGTTCAATGAATTTTGATCTGGTATTGCTTGTTGGTGAAGAATTCAACCGTGCAAACAATTCTACGGTATTTACTTCCTTTACAAATTCCGGCCAGGCCAAAGATTGGCTTCAGAATAATCCTGTTGGGAATGCATCCATACTCATTAAAGGATCCAGGAAAATTGGTCTGGAAATGTTAACAGATCAATTATGAAAAATAATCCCACTTACAGTGGCATCGGTATTATGTCGGGCACATCACTTGATGGTATGGACATTGCTTTTTCTACATTCAGAAGGATTAATGATGGTTGGGATTACAAAATAAAAGAAGCCATGACATGTAACTATTCTTCAGAATGGCAACAAAGGTTATCAGGATCACGGAATTTAAGTGGATATGACATGTCGATATTAAGCAGGGACTGGGCGAGACTGGCATCACATAATATTATTGAATTTTGCTCGGATCACAGCTTAAAACCCAGCTTTATTGCTTCACACGGACATACTGTTTTTCATCAACCGGAAAACAAACTGACTTTGCAAATTGGGGATGGGGCGGTTATAGCTGCCAAAACAGGAATCCTTGTTGTTTGTGATTTTCGTTCCCAGGATGTTGAGCTGGGTGGACAGGGAGCTCCTCTTGTACCGGCTGGAGACAAACTGCTTTTTGGAGAATATAAATATTGCCTGAACCTTGGCGGATTTGCAAACATTTCATATGACAAGAATGGCATAAGAAAAGCTTTTGATGTTTGTGCCTGCAATGTTATCCTGAATTATCTTTCACAAAAAAAAGGATTAGATTTTGACAAAAACGGTACAGTGGCAAGGTCTGGTCTTATAATATTTGATCTCCTGAAAAAATTAAATGCATTGGATTATTACAAGCAACCTGAACCCAAGTCCCTTGGGATAGAATGGGCAGAAAAATATGTATTTCCAATGATGCACGGCCATAATATCGCTGACCTCCTTAGAACATATACAGAGCATATCGCAATTCAATTGGCTAATATTACCAAAAATCATGGCCAGGGAGATATACTTGTTACAGGTGGTGGTGCAAAAAATGATTTTCTCTTAGAAAGGATTAATGCACTCAGCAATTCTTTTTGTGTAATCCCTGACGACAAGCTCATCGATTATAAAGAAGCCTTGATCTTTGCATTTTTGGGATTACAAAGAATTCAGGGCAATATTAATGTCTTAGCCTCCGTAACCGGAGCAAAGTACGATCATTCTTCAGGATGTCTTTACCAATCATCCTGTTAACCATAAAATAATAAATACGGATAATTCGAGTTTAATTAACATTGCATTGTTTAAAAAATACAGCGTCTGTTAAAGAGGCCATCCTGAAACGTTTTAATTTTAAAGCAAAATAATTTTCTATGAAAACCGGAATATTGCTTCAAGTAAATGCTGCCATAGAAGCTGCGGGAGAGGAACCTACAGCGATTACTTTATCCGTTTACGAACTTGTATTGAAAGGGGGATGGATTATGGCCATCCTGGGCCTTTTATCCATCATTGCCATTTACATTTTCCTGGAAAGGTACTTTACCATAAGCCGCGCATCCAGGGAAAATAAAAACTTCATGAATAATATTCGTGATTTCATTCACAACGGCCGTGTTGATTCTGCGATTGCATTATGCAAGAGCACGGATACACCTATCGCAAGAATGATTGAAAAAGGATTAACAAGGATTGGAAGGCCACTGAATGATATCGCCACAGCGATCGAAAATATTGGAAAACTTGAAGTATCGAGGTTGGAAAAAAACGTCGCTGGCTTAGCAACCATTGCCGGAGCTGCACCCATGCTTGGATTCCTTGGGACTGTCATTGGCATGATCATTGCTTTTTATGATATGTCTATGGCCGGCAATAACATTGATGTCGCATTACTTTCAACCGGTATCTACCAGGCCATGGTAACTACGGTTGGAGGGCTAATTGTAGGTATCGTTGCTTATGTTTGTTATAATATTCTTGTTGCCAGAATTGAGAAAGTTGTTTACAAACTTGAAGCCAGGTCAACAGAGTTTATGGACTTATTAAACGAACCAGCAGGATAAATCAAAATATTATGGCCATTCAAATAAGAAATAAAAGAAGGGCGGAATTCAGTACTGCATCAATGTCAGATTTGGTTTTCCTGTTGCTGATATTTTTTATGCTCACATCAACCCTTGTTGCGCCCAACGCCATTAAGTTACTCTTGCCTCAAAGCAATAGCAAAACCATGGCGAAGCAGACTGTTACGGTATACATAGATGACAATTACAGATATTATGTTGAGGAACAAAGGGTTTCAGAACTTCAGCTACAAAACATCATCGACCAGGTTCTTGTAGGGCAAATTGATGGATCAGTCGTTTTGAGGGCTGACAAAAGCGTTCCTGTACAATATGTTGTTAATGTGATAGATGCAGTAAATACCATAAATAATAAATACAACACCAAGCATAAAGTGATCCTTGCCACCAAACCCAAGAAATGACTAAAGAATCAAAAAATAAGGTTAAGGCAGTCATCGGAAGCATCATCTTTCACATATTGTTGTTTCTTGCGTTGATATTCCTGGGCTTGTCCACTCCTTTGCCCCTGCCGGGTGAAGAAGGTGTAGAGGTCAATCTTGGAAGCAGCGATTATGGAATGGGAAAAATCCAGGAATCATCTCCGGCACCCACCAGGACCCCATCCCCCCCACCCCAGGAGGAAGTGCAACAGGAAGAAAAAATTAAGGAAGACATCATCACCCAGGATATTGAAGAAGCACCTTCCTTAGAAGAAGAGAAGAAAGAAGAAAAGGACCCGGTAAAAGAAAAAGAAAAACCAGAAATAACAGAAGAAAAACCCGAAGTACCTGTTGAAGAAGTGGTGGCACAAGAGCCGGAGCCGGAGCCGGAACCGGAACCAGAGCCCCAGGTAAATACACGGGCATTGTATAAAGGCAAATCCAACTCTGAATCCGGTCAGGATGAAGGCATTACAGGCCAGCCAGGAGACCAGGGCAAGGAAAATGGCACCCCGGATGCGCAGAATTATGATGGACAAGGTGGTGCAGGAGACGGCATTTCATACAGTCTCGGAGGCAGAGGAGCTAAACATCTCCCAAAGCCCTCGTATAACTCCCAGGAGCAAGGTAAGGTGGTTGTCGAAATATGGGTCAACAAGCAGGGCAAGGTCATTAAAGCTCTGGCCGGAGCTAAGGGAACAACGATCGTAGACCTCAGGTTAAGAAAGGTGGCGGAAGAAGCTGCCCTCAGATCAATCTTCCAACCAGATCCCGAGGCACCAGATACACAAAAAGGTACCATTACATACAACTTTATCAGGCTCAATTAAGTCATATTCATGTCATATCTTCTTTAAATTTGCATCATGAATTATGATGAAACCCTGGCGTATTTATATTCCCAGCTACCCATGTTTCAACGGATAGGCCCTGCAGCTTATAAATCCAATCTGAACAACATCCTGGCTTTATGCAAAATCCTGGGGAATCCTGAAAAATCCTTAACAAGTATACACGTCGCAGGAACCAATGGCAAAGGATCTGTATCCCACATGATGGCATCCATTTTACAAGAAGCAGGCTATAAAACAGGATTATTTACTTCCCCCCATTTAACTGATTTCAGAGAAAGAATAAGGATCAACGGAAATAAAATTCCTGAAGCTTTTGTCGTAGATTTCGTTAAAAAATATAAGCAACAGTTCGAAGAAATTCAGCCGTCCTTTTTCGAAATGACTACCGGCATGGCTTTCAAGTTCTTCGAAGAAGAAAAAGCAGATATTTCAGTTTTTGAGGTTGGTATGGGAGGACGATTGGACTCAACCAATGTCATCCAACCGGAATTATCCATAATAACAAACATAAGCAAAGATCATACGCAATTTCTTGGCAATACCCTTGAAAAGATCGCACTGGAAAAAGCAGGCATAATAAAAAAAAATGTGCCAGTCATTATAGGTGAAACCAATGATGAAACCGGAAAAATATTCAGGAAAATAGCAATGAAAAACTCATCCGAAATATTTTTTGCTGATGCGGGGTTTCTTATCAAAAAATCAGAAGAGATCATTGAATATGCTAATAAAAATAAATTTTACAACAAATTAGAAATTATTGACAATAGCAATAAACCATTGAGCATCATCAATCCTTTGCTGGGAAGTTATCAGCAAAGAAACATCATTACAACATTGCAATCCGTAAAAATATTAAATGACAAGGGCTATTCTATTACTTCCAGCCATGTTACAAACGGAATTCAAAACACAATTGAGAACACAGGAATTCGCGGACGGTGGCAAATTCTAAATAGCCACCCGCTCATTGTATGTGATATTGGTCACAATGAGGGAGGCATCAGTGAAGTGATAAAAATGATAAAAAAAACCAGGTTTAAGACACTTCACATGGTATTTGGAGCCGTAGACGACAAAAATATAGATCCGGTCCTTAACCAATTGCCAACCGCAGCAAAATACTACTTCTGCAAAGCAAAAATCCCCAGGGCCATGGATGAAGATAAACTATTGAAATTGGCCAGGGAAAAAGGAATTCATGGAGAAAGCTATGAATCAATTGATAAAGCCGTTAACAAAGCCATCAAAAATGCAAATCAACAGGATGTGATCTTTATTGGGGGTAGCACTTTTGTTGTTGCAGAAGCACTTCAATTATTAGAATGTCTTTGACATCAACCTCCGCTTACCATATGGAGAACGGTCACTTTATCACCATCCTTTATCATGGTTTTATCCCTTTCTTCTTTTTTTACCAGCTTATCATTGATCTTAGTAACCAGAAGTTTAAAAGTGAAGTTTTTTTCTATGATTAGATCTGAAACGCTCATAGCGTCAACATCAAAATGCTCTTCTCTATTATTGAGGGTGATTTTCATACTATTCCATTTTAAGTAACAAATCTATTGCCACATTGGCCTGCATGTTAGCTACAATATTAACCCTGGGGGCTAGTGGAGGATTATCCTCATCAACCTCTGATCTTCTATCGCCACAAATATAAAGGTTACCATGTTTTTCAACAGAGATATCATTTGTATTCCCATAACCAGCCAACCCCAATCCTGAAATAATTGGAATGTCAGGATACTCTGCCAACACAGTTTCTATAATCATCGCTTTTTCAGATGAGCTGTCAAATGCTTCAATAATTACATCACAATTGCCGAACAACCTGAGAACATCGACAGGTTCTAACTTGATATCATGGGGTTCAACAACACAGGATGGAACTACTTTTTTTATGTTTTCTTCAAGTGCCAGCACTTTCTTTTTTCCTAATTGATCAAGGAAAAAGTACTGCCTGTTTAAGTTGCTGTGGTCAATCGTGTCAAAATCTGCGATTATGATCTTACCGATTCCACATCTTGCAAGTGCCATGGCACAGTTAGAACCGAGTCCGCCACAGCCGGCTATACCTGCCATCTTACCAGACAACCTCCTGATTATTTCATTCAAGTTCATAATGACCTTTACCTTTTGATACAAAAATACAAAGTGATACTAAAGTTAATTTAAAAATCCGGATTAAATTTATAATCATTCTAAATTATTTGTAATAACAAGTTAAATAGAGCATTAGCCCTGGAGGGACGATATGCATTTCTTTGCATATCAGATTTTTAGCCAACGGAAAATGTCTAAAAGTGGCAATATTCCTAATTTTGTTGTGAAATAATTAACGGGTAAAATCAACACGTATGAACATTGAAGAAATGAAAAATGCCCATAAGCTGCTTAAGGAGTGGGCTTATGAATGGAAACCATTATACAGGGGATATACAGATAAGGTATTATACATAAACATTTCAGAAAACCGGATAGAAGCAAAAGATGTACCACCATTAATGAAAGAGAAGTTCATCGGAGGCAGGGGGTATGGCTTAAAGCTACTATGGGATGGTACAAAACCAACTACCAAATGGGATGATCCTGATAACGAGATCAACATTTCTTCAGGGCCTATCGGAGGAATAACCCAGTATTCGGGTACAGGTAAATCGATTTGTGTTTCTATTTCGCCTCAAACAAATTCAATAATGGATTCCAATGTGGGAGGATTTTTTGGACCATACTTAAAATTTACCGGTTTTGATGCATTGGAACTTCAGGGAAAAGCAGATAAAGACATCATTATATACATTGATGGGATCAACCATAAAGTTGAAATAGCAGAAGCACCGCTTGAGCCAAAAGACAGCCATGAGCTGGCAGAGGTTCTTACAGAAATGTATGCTGAAAATGAAAAAGACAAGAAAAATGTTGCTGTTGTCTCATCCGGAGCGGCTGCAGAACATTCATTAATCGGGATGTTGAATTTCAGTTTTTACGATTCCAAAAGAAAGCTGGTAAGGCTGAAGCAGGCAGGCAGGGGTGGAATCGGAACCGTATTTCGCGACAAAAAGGTTAAAGCCATTGTAGCAAAAATCCCGGGTGTCAAAGGAAACCTGAATAATGTAGCCGATATGGCACCCATCATAGAACGTGGAAAACGTTTCAACAAAGAAATCAGAGAACTTGATGATTCCCAGGCAGAAATGAGGACCAAAGGAACGGCTCACCTTGTTAACATTATGAATGATTATGACCTTTTGCCTGTGCATAACTATAAATTCGGAAGCCATCCTGAGGCCGATGCCATCCATTCCGAAGTCTGGAAAGAGAGATTTACACAGGGAATTCCTGATGGCTGCTGGATCGGTTGCAACATGGCATGTGCAAAAGGGGTTGACAATTATGAGCTCAGGACAGGACCTTACAAAGGGCAAAAAGTAATTGTTGACGGACCTGAATACGAAAATGCAGGTGGACTTGGTTCGAATTGCGGCATATTCAATCCTGACTATATCATTGAAGCCAATTTCTATTGTGACACATATGGCATTTGTACCATCACATGGGGTACGCTTGTTGCCTTTATCATGGAATGTTATGAGAATGACATTCTGAACGAGGAGCGTACTGGTGGGCTCAAATTGAATTTCGGCAATGCAGATTCGGCCATGGAGCTGATGCACCAGCTGGCAAGAGGCGAAGGGTTCGGTTTGGTAGCAGGAATGGGTGTCAGGAAAATGAAAGAGATGTTCATCGAAAAAGGCTGGGGTGATCCGGATTTCCTGCAGGATATTGCAATGGAAAACAAAGGGCTGGAATACTCTGAATACGTATCAAAAGAATCCCTTGCACAACAAGGTGGTTTTGCACTGACCAATAAAGGACCTCAGCATGACGAAGCATGGCTGATATTTATGGATATGGTTAACAACCAAATCCCAACATTTGAAGATAAGGCAGAAGCCTTGCATTACTTCCCGATGTTCAGGACCTGGTTTGGCCTGGTCGGGCTTTGCAAGCTCCCCTGGAATGATGTTGAACCGGCCAATAATGCGGAACAATCTGAGCCGGAGAAAGTTCCTGAACATGTCGACAACTATGTTACAATATTCTCCGCAGTAACAGGAAAAGAATTTGATAAGCACGAGATGATCAAACAATCGGAAAGGGTTTATAATTTCCAGAGAATATTTAATCTTCGTCGTGGTTTTGGAACAAGAGAACATGACCGTCAGCCTTTCCGTGCAGCAGGTCCCGTAACAATCGAAGAATATGAATCCCGTGCCGACAGGTATGATAAACAGCTAAAGGAGATCATAGGCGTTGATCCTGAAGATAAAAGCACTGAAGAAAAAATGAAGATCCTCAGGAATTTCCGTGAAGAACAATATGAAAAGCTTATTGATGCAGTATATCTCAGAAGAGGATGGACCAAAAACGGGGTTCCGAAAATTTCATTCCTTAAAGAAATTGGAATGGACCTTCCAGAACTGGTTGAAATGGTTAAACCATATCAGGAAGACTAATAAAAAGGATTTCTTGCAACATTTATGGTTTCCTTTTGTTACTAATTATCGATAGGTTTATATTTGCATATCGATTAAAATAACTATGGGAAAAAGAGGAAAAGCTGACAGGCGCACAGTATTGTTAAATTACAAATTATGGCTTTCATCAATTACTGGCAATGGAAAAATAGGTGATGATACTTACAACATTTTAAACCTCATTGACCAGAAAGGATCATTAAAAGCTGTTGCGGATGAATTAAAGATCAGCTACAGAAAAGCATGGGGCCATATTGATGATGCCGAGAAGATCCTGGGATATGATCTTACTGAAAAATCAAGGGGTGGTAAAGAAGGTGGACAATCAAAACTAACCTTACAGGGTAAAAAGCTTTTAGAAGCGTACAATTCTCTTCATAAAAGATTTGATGAAACTTTTGAGGAGGCTTATACTGAATTTAAAAGCAAGATATCCAACAACTCAAAGTAGCTTATTTTTAGTACCGGATAAAAAGAGAACATATTAAAAATCAATTTGTTTCATCTTCTCAACTCAAAGTTTTCACCCAGGTAAACCTTCCTTACATGCTCGTCCTTTGCAAGTTCATCAGATGTCCCGGACATCAGGATTGAACCTTCAAACAAAAGGTAAGCCCGGTCTGTAATGGTTAGGGTTTCATGAACATTGTGATCGGTGATCAGAACACCAATGTTTCTTTTCTTAAGCTTCGATACTATGTTTTGAATATCTTCAACAGCAATGGGATCGACACCGGCAAAGGGTTCATCAAGTAAAATAAAGTTAGGATCTACAGCCAGAGCCCTCGCAATCTCAGTCCTTCTCCTTTCACCGCCGGAAAGCTGAATACCAAAGCTTTTTCTGACATGATTCAGACCAAATTCTTCCAAAAGGGCTTCCAGCCTTTCTTTTTGTTCCTTTTTACTAAACCTGGTAAATTCAAGTACTGCACGAAGATTATCTTCAACACTTAATTTTCTGAATACTGATGCTTCCTGGGCAAGATATCCAATTCCATGTTGCGCCCTTTTGTACATCGGGAAATCAGTAATATCCTCTTTGTCCAGGTAAACCTTTCCTGATAAAGGTTTTATCAATCCAACGATCATATAAAATGATGTGGTTTTACCTGCTCCGTTGGGTCCGAGTAATCCTACGATCTCGCCTTGCTTAACTTCAAAAGAGACATCCTTGACTACTGTACGCCGTCCGTATTTCTTTACAAGATTTTTTGTTTGTAAGATCATGTGCCCAAAAATAATCAAAATGAAAACCAGAAGGATAAAAACAAAGCAAAATTGTCTACATTGGATTCCTGCCGGTGGGTTAACCTCCAGATGGCATCAACCCGGAAAATCCTGAAAATATTTTCAATACCAACTCCAGCCTCATAGTATGGCCTTTGAAGGTCGCCCATGATGGCCGGAAATTCCGAATAGTTTTTATTGGCACTGGTCAAGGTGCCAATCACTCCCCTGGCATGTGCTACTGTCCTCCATTTTAATTTTCTCATCAAGGGTAGCCTGTCCAGGAAAAGTCCGTCAAAATGATGTGTATAATAAAGACTCAGGTAAGCATCACTCAGGTATTCATAATAATCCATCAGGTTATATGCATATTCATCAAACAGGAAGGTTTCATTTCCCGGCATGATCTTAAGCAAAGGATAAGGCAAAGTACCCCAGATCTTTCCTGTTTCAAGTATATACTTTGACCAACCAAATGAGAATACATTGAACCAGTGACGGATTCCAAATTGCAACCTGTGAAAATGGTATTCGCCATTAAGCAAGTCAGGAATACCCAAACCATAAGTTACATCAAATACGGGATAATTTGTACCAAGACTAATCCGTTCAAACTCGCCCATGATGAATTTTTCTTTATACGCAAACCTAGTATTAAATTGGATTTCAGACGTAGTGAGAGAATTTTCAATCACTTGTCCATCACCATTGTTGATGAGAAACCTGTTATCACCTACCGGAAAAACGGTTCGATGAATTAGATTCAGCCTGTTGGAAAAACCCGGGAACCATTCATGTTCATAGTGGGCATCAAATTCCTGGACCATTGAAAGCTTGGTGGCAGGATTCCTTCTGAAGAAGGAAGAAAACAGGTTATCTTCGCTAAAAGCATTGATACTGCTACCGAGTTGCTCCATATCATATGTATATTCTGCTCCGAAACCCCTTCTCGGATTCTTGGAAACCAAATACAAAAAGCCCAGATTATATTTGAATTTTTCATCTTTAAACCCATAGGCCACATGGCCTGTAAGTAGCAGTCTGGTTGAAAACTTATTGCTTGTTTCTCCCCCGAAACGCAACCGTAATCCCTCCACATCATTATATGAAACCAACTTATAATAAGGTCCGATCTCGATATTTCCCCATTTAAGATTTCCATTGATAAGCATATAGAAGAAGTCGAAATAACTTCTAAACAAAGGGACACTTTTCACGGAATCTATCATTTCATAAATACCTTCTTCCCTTTCCGTTAGCCCCTCATGCCTGGCAACACTCCAGTAATTATCAGTTTTATCGCGTGCACTGTCGTCAATAATAACATCAGCAGGAACATTGTAAAAACTTTTTTCTTTGGGTTGATTCAGAATAAAATCCTTATACATGGTTGTTCTGTGTCCAAAAAAACCAACCGTACGTTTGGAATTTTCAACAACATTGAAGTCAACCACTAAATAATCCCTTTTCAACATCCAATACTGATCCTCAACGAGTTTGTAATCCTGTTTGACTCCAAGGGTATTTACAAAATTCAGGTTGGCATCTTCGGCAATGGTCATTTCAACACTTTTAAGAGCATAAGTTGTGTCATGGATCCACATTTCACCTAAAAAAGTCAATTCCTGCTTTCTTCGTGGCTTAAACATCAAATGGTAGCACCATTGATTGTCAATGAAGGCACTATCAATCAGATAATATTTATAGAAACCCAAACCAAAATTGGCAATGGGACTGACAAAGTTTTTATCGAAAATGGAAATATAATTATCATAAATATTCACCTTTTGATAAAGGTCGCCCAGGAATTGAGTAACACTTTCATTCTCAAGACCAGAAACTTTTGAGGCCTTTATTACCTCAACTTTACCCGGAGGGTCACTCCTGTAATAGAAATCAGAAAGTGTTTCTGTTAAAAATACCGGGAGAAAAGCTTTTCCATTTACAACAGAAGTATCAACATAATCGAAAATAAACTTAAAAGCCCTCAACAATCTTCTTTCTTTAAGTTTATCATTAATGTTGTTGGCATCAAATTGAATTTTTGTGTACACCTCATATTGGTAGGCATCAAACTCCTTTTTGTCGTTTTTTTCCTTATTAGCAATTATCTTTCGTAGCAATACCTCTGCGGGATTTTCACCGGGAAATATTATGACTTCATCCAAAAGCACATTTTCCGGCTTTAGCTCGAAAGTAATTTCCTGGAAAATACCTTTTGAGATTTTAATTGCCTTTGTCCTATAGCCAATAAATGATGCAAAGAGACTATCTCCGGCATCTGTTGTCTCAAGGGAAAATGAGCCATCAAAACTGGAGGTGGCACCGATGGTTTTATCGGGGAAAAAAACATTAGCAAATGGAATTGGCTCTTTTGTTTCGGCATTTAGAACTATGCCGAGGATTTTGGTTTTTTGCCCGTATGTAAACTGAAATCCAACCGACAATAATATTGCCAGTAAAATTATCCTACCTATTGATTCAGGCCTCATACCCCAAAGACAGATTTAAGATGAAATAGTTTACACCGTTAAGAAATATATTCTTCAAAAAGAAAGTATTTTTATATAATGCCTTCCCTGATAATATCATGCAGATGAATCACACCGACATACTCGCCATCTTTCATAACAGCAAGCTGTGTGATGTTATTGTTTCTCATTATATCAAGTGCATTTACAACGAGGCTATCTGCTTCAATCACCTTGGGATTCATGGTCATGATATCCCTTGCTTTGATGTTGTCCAACCGGGTTGTTTTCATTAATAATCGCCTGAGGTCTCCATCAGTGATGATTCCAACGAGATTTCCCTTGTCGGTAACAATACTTGCACCAAGGCGTTTGGATGAGATTTCAACAATGGCGGTTCTTAAATCTGCATCTACATCAACAACGGGAACTTCATTCCTTGTGTATAAATCTGACACCTTCATGTAAAGTCTTTTACCAAGAGATCCCCCGGGATGGTACTGAGCAAAATCGTCGGCTGTAAACCCCTTTAATTTTAACAAACAAACAGCAAGAGCATCACCCATAACCAACTGGGCAGTTGTACTGGCAGTGGGTGCAAGATTGTTCGGACATGCCTCGGATTCAACAGTGGTATCAATAATATAATCTGATTGTTCAGCAAGATATGAATGAAGGTTCCCGACCATACCAATCAATTTATTGCCACGATTTTTCAATAAGGGGACCAATACCTTTATTTCAGGTGTTTCTCCACTTTTGGAAATGCAGATAATGATATCTTCACCTCTGATGATGCCCAGGTCGCCATGTATGGCATCGGCAGCATGCAAAAATATTGCAGGTGTACCTGTGGAGTTAAGGGTTGAAACAATTTTGTTTGCAATTATGGCACTTTTGCCAATCCCTGTAATAATTACCCGTCCGGCAGAATTATAAATTAAACTAACACTGGCAGCAAAATCCTCATTTACAGAAGACCTGAGGTTTTGCACAGCCCTGAGCTCTTTTTCGATTGTTTCAAGGCCGGTTATTTTTATTTCTTCTAAACTTTTCAACTCAATAAAAGATTTTATTGTTTTTTTCTAACCAATTATTTTTTATATTTGTGTAAGGCTCAGTCCTGTCAAAAAGGATTACTAACACAGGATATATAATTTATACATTTGCAGCGAATTTATCCTGGCTAAACTAAGACAGTACAAATATATCGATTTATTAGGTGAAGAAGGACATGGCAAAAAAGGATGAACACTCATTACACGATCTTCTTAAGAAAATCTTTGGGTTTGACAGTTTTAAAGGCAATCAGGAAGCTATCATCCAGAATGTTTTAGATGGTAAGGACACTTTTGTGATCATGCCTACCGGAGGTGGTAAGTCAATGTGTTACCAGCTTCCTGCCATTTCCATGGATGGTACGGCGATCATAGTATCCCCCCTGATCGCATTGATGAAAAACCAGGTTGACAACATCAGAAACTTTGGAACGGAAGAAGGAATTGCTCATTTCATGAACTCCTCACTTTCCAGGGCAGAACTTAATAAGGTAAGGGAAGACCTTATAGAAGAGCGCACAAAGCTTTTATATGTTGCCCCTGAATCGCTCACCAAAGATGAAAATGTTGAGTTTCTCAAGAAAATAAACATTTCTTTTTATGCCATTGATGAGGCACATTGCATTTCAGAATGGGGGCATGATTTCCGGCCTGAATACAGGAGGCTAAGGCCGATCATAGAAACCATAGGGCAAGATGTTCCTGTTATGGCCCTCACAGCAACTGCTACACCAAAAGTGCAGCATGATATTCAAAAGAACCTCGATATCATGCAAGCAATCGTTTTCAAATCTTCTTTTGACAGGCCCAATCTTTATTATGAGATTCAACAGAAAACAAAAAATGTTGTCAGGGATATCATCAAATTTATTAAAGATAACCAGGGAAAATCAGGCATAGTATATTGCCTCAGCCGCAAAAAGGTTGAAGAGATTGCAGAAACTTTCCAGGTCAATGGTATTAAAGCGCTTCCCTATCACGCAGGATTGGATTCCGCCACAAGAAAGCAAAACCAGGACAAGTTCCTGATGGAAGAAGTGGACGTTATCGTTGCCACCATCGCCTTTGGAATGGGTATTGATAAGCCGGATGTCAGGTTTGTTATACATCACGATATGCCCAAAAGCATCGAAAGCTACTACCAGGAAACCGGAAGGGCAGGCCGGGACGATGGAGAAGGCAATTGCATTGCTTATTACAGTTATGACGATATCCTGAAACTTGAAAAGTTCATGAAGGGCAAACCCGTTGCAGAACAGGAGATCGCAAAAGAACTTTTACAGGAAACTGTTGCCTACGCAGAATCCTCCATTTGCCGGCACAAATTGTTGCTCCATTATTTCGGTGAAGAATATAATAAAGATAATTGCGGTGCATGTGATAATTGCCTTAACCCCAAAACAAGGTTCGATGGAAAGGATTATGTGGAACAGGCCCTGGAGGCAATACTTGCTGTGAAACAACAATTTAAGGCCAAGCATATTATTAATATTCTAATTGGTAAGGCAACAGCAACACTGAAACAATATAAGCACAATCAGCTGGAAATTTTCGGGCAAGGTTCGGAAAAAAGTGAAAAATTCTGGAACGGAGTAATCAGGCAGGCACTCATTACAGGGCTACTTAACAAAGACATTGATAATTACGGGTTACTTAAAATTACAAAGAAAGGTCGGCAATTTCTTGAGTTGCCTTTCCCGATAATGTTGGTTCAGGACAACGATGAAGAGGATGAGGATGAAGATGAATTCTCCTCCGGTGCTATAAAAACAAGTACAGCAGACAAGACTCTATTTAGTCTGCTTAAAGATCTCCGAAAAGAGATATCCAGGAAGGAAAACCTTCCTCCTTTCGTTATTTTCCAGGATCCCTCACTTGAAGATATGGCCATACAATATCCTGTAAGACAGGAAGAATTAATGCAAATCACAGGTGTAGGTTCAGGAAAAGCAAGGAAATACGGGGATCCATTCTTGAAATTGATCAAAAGCTATGTAGAAGAAAACGAAATCATTCGGCCCAATGATATGGTCGTAAAATCAGTGGTCAATAAGTCCGGATTGAAAGTGCATATCATTCAAAACATTGACAGGAAGATCTCCCTTGATGATATTGCCACGGCAAAAAACCTTTCCCTTGATGAAGTTCTTACAGAGATAGAACGCATCGTTTCATCAGGAACAAAAATTGATATTAATTACTACATCAATGAAGTAGTAGATGAATATCACCAGGAAGATATTTTTGAATATTTCCGGGAAGCAGAAACCGATTCTGTTCATGAAGCCCTGGAAGAAATGGGTGAAGATGAATTTACCGAAGAAGAGATCAGGTTGATGCGCATCAAATTTATGTCAGAAATAGGCAACTAATGAAAAAATTGCTATTGTTTTCTATCATTCTCCTATTGCTTGGGAGTTGTTATCAGGATCAGTCGGAGAATGAATTTACCGAAACCACAACAACAAATATCTCAGAAGAAAAAATGGCTGAGATCCTGACAGATTTCTATCTTGTACAATCCAATCTCAGGTATCTCCAGGAAAGAAGAATTCCTTTTGAAGGTACACCCGGTAAACTACACTATCTCATTTTCAAAAAGCATGATATTTCTGTGGAAGAATTTGAGGTGTCATTCACTCATTACAAATACAATCTGGAAGCATATGACCGGATCATGGAGAAGGTTTTGGAAAACCTGAGCAAAATAGAAACTGAGGTCAATAAAAATGACACGGTTTCTTAGCTTATTGTATATATGTTGCGGTGCAATCCAGAAGATCCCCGGAAATCTCAAGGCTGTAGTTCCAGGATATTTCCCCATCACCAAATTTACCAATACCTGAAATTATCCATTTTTCACTATTGGTTTGTAGGGGCAGGGTAATGGTTGTTCCTGCTACGATTGCAGTATCAGGAATGGTGGCTTTGGAAAAACCAAAATTCGTAATCAACACCTGGATACTGTTGGAGGGATCCGGTGAAATTTCTACAATATACCTGGACCTTTGGCAGTTTTCGTCATTAACATTCCATTGACCAATGAATTTATCCCGATCATCAACAACTGGCAGGATATCGTCAGTGTCATCTTCCTGGCATGAAATATTGGTAAAAAAAATAAAGACAACGAGTAAAATGAAGTTTCTGGTTCTTCTCATATTGCAAAAGCTTTATCCTCAAAATTACCAAAAAAAGACTGCCCCGCCAAATAAAACTACAATCTTAATCTGTTGAAAGACAGATTTGTATGTCACCATGAAATGATTAAATAATCATTAGCTTCTGAGTGTTTATAACATTGCCATTGAGATCTGTCAACCTGAGAAAATATATTCCATTGGGAATTCCATGTTTATAAAAATCTATGGCCTGTCTTCCCTTTTTATAATATTTGGCTGGTTTTTGAAAAATTTCTTTACCTGTTAAATCAATCAGTCGAATTGAATAATGGTTTCCATCCGAAATAAAATTTATGGTGGCGGAAGATTTCACCGGGTTGGGGTACACAGAAAAGTTCACTTCCGCAGTAAAATGCTCTGGATTGCCCACAATTATACCTCCAGCATTCATAACAGCATCATTGATGTTGGCCGTTGTAGGCTCCCATATATGCTTTTCCGTTATCTCCCGATCAGGTTTAATCACGATTACGGTAGGTGTTCCAAGGATATTATATTGGGTGTGAATAGCATTCCCACCTCCCTGGTTTCCACTTATTGAGGGATATGTTATGCCGAATGCAGAATCGAAATGCGCTACCATGGCATTATCGTCACCTTTACTGATACCCATAAAGATGACATTTCCTTCATTTTCGCCAAAATCTTCATGTGATGACTGCATATCCGGAGCATAAGTCTGGCAGGGACCACATGAAGTATTGAAAAAATCTATAACAACAATTTTATCATCATCCAGGAATTCAAATAATTCCATCCTGTTTCCATAGATGTCTTTCGCAATAAAATTTATAGCTGTATCCAAAGTCGTTTGAGCCAACAGGCCCGATACATAAAAAACTGATATAGTGAATAGTAAGAGTTTCTTCATAAGCTATGATTACAGATTTATGCAAGATTACAAAACACGACACAAAAAATGTGTTAATGTTTTGTTAAACATTTTAATAAACAATGAAGAAACAACTGGATATTCAAGAAAGTTCATTCTGAAGCTTGCGGGCCAGCCTGCTTGCGCCTATTCTGAACTTATCCGGATTAAGCCAGGAATTACCCAGGATACTATTCACTAAAACATAGTATTGGTGTGCAATAGCTGGTTCAGAGATTCCACCTGCAGCTTTTATTCCGGCTTTTTTACCTGTTTTAAGACAGTATTCTTTGATGGTATCAAGCATGATAAGAAAAGCCAAAGGAGTGCACCCCACAGGGTGTTTTCCTGTGGATGTTTTTATAAAATCAGCACCCCCCAGCAAAGCCAGTTCCGATGCTTTTCGAATATTTTGAACTGAATCCAATTCACCTGTTTCAAGTATCACCTTCAGCATCTTATCCTGGCAAACCTCCTTAATTATTGATACTTCCTTAATAATTTTTGCATCATTATTTTCCAGGATATATCCCCTGTTGATGACCATATCAATTTCATCTGCTCCCTGGTCTATGGCAATCTTTGTTTCAAAAAGCTTTACATCGAGGGGAACTTGTCCTGATGGAAATCCACCCACCACGGTAGCCACTTTTATTGGACTGCCTTTCAGCATTTTTTTTGAAGTATCTATAAACACCGGGTAAACACAAACAGCAGGAACACAATAAGGCTTGATCATTAAAGTGAAATTCAATGCACTCTGACACAGATCCTGGATTTTATTGATGGTATCATTCCCATTCAATGAAGTCAAGTCGATTAATGCCAAAAGTTTACCAGCCATTTCAACCGGGAACCTATTATCATCAGGCTGACTCAGAATATCATCCAGCCTTGAATTCAGGTCGCTGATAGAATAAGAGTAGTTTTCGAAAATATACATATGATTAAGGCTTATCGGCAAACTTAATTCCTGGTACCAAGATCAACCCTGAGTGAAAAGACATTGGAATATAATGCAATGGAATTGTCTCCTATATCAGTAAGTGCATAATCGATGGAAATTATTTTTTTTATCCGGATACCCAGGCCAATATTTGGTTGAAAAGTTGTAGTGGTCTTGTTTCCAAAATCAATTTCTTCCTGGATATTACCTATGCCCGCCCTAAGAAAAACAATTTTTTTGTAATCTACTTCAACTCCAAAATGGGGATCAATACTTACAGGGTCTGATTTTATCAATGTATTTCTTTTCCCATCAAAAGTAACATCCATATCCAGCTCTATGATAGAGTTAAAGCTATTGGATATTCTTATATTTCTGGCTGCTCCGAGAATTAACCTGGGTAAAGTAACCTCCAATGAATTTTCCGGCAACTCATTTCCTGTAGCAATAAGCACATCATTTTCCTCATCTGTGAGGCTGTATGTCCAGGCATTGAATGTTGATGTGATGTCTCTTCCCAGAGCTCCAAATTTCCAATTTTTTATGGCATACTGCACTCCGATGTCGAGTCCAAAACCATAGGCTTTGGCAAAACTTCCAATTTGTCTGTAAATAACTTTAACGTTTGCCCCAAGATTCAAACCAGGAATATTTGTTTTCCTGGAATAAGAAAACAAAGCAGCATAATCAGCAGCAGAAAACTTAGAAATCCGGTCATAATTAATATTTCCCTGATCATCATAAAGATCAAGCGTATTGGGTATATCATCAATTCCAAACCGGATCAGAGAAACGGCAAAAGCACTGGATGTGTCAATCTGCATAGCATATCCAGCATAGTCATATTTAGCGATACCGGCAAAATACTCGGCGTGCATCAATCCCACTTGCTGGCTGGAAGTCATTCTGGTCAAACCTGCAGGATTCCAGTAAGAAGATGTCACATCATTTACACTTGCTACCTGAGCATTAGCCATAGCCAATGATCTGGCACCTACTCCAATCGCCAGAAACTCATTGCTGTATTTTGCAACCTGGGCATTTACAGCAACAGTAAAAAAGACCAGAGATATTATTACGAGGGACTTTTTCATTCTGCACTTTAACAACACTAAGCTTTAACGAAGATTTTCTGATTATAGTATTGGGAAACCATACAGAAAAAGCAAAGATAAATTTTGTAAAAATATGCAATGTAGTAATTTTGCAAAAAATAATATTTCCTGGAAATAGTTATTTATAAGCAAGGAAATAAACCAGAATGAAAAACACACCCTTAACGATACTTTTAATCGGATTGACCATTATCCTTTATACTGGTTGTGAAAAGGCCGATGAAGCTGATCGGGCAAATGTCGGTACGCTGACATACCCCATTGCCAGCTTCAGTTATTCCGGTAATAATGGCCCGGCCCCTGTTGTCATTACTTTTACCAACACCTCTCAATACTCCAACTCTTTTAAATGGAGCTTTGGAGATGGCACTTTATCTTATAAGCACACCCCTGAACCACATAGGTATGATAATAATACCATGGAACCAAAAAACTTCATGGTTGTATTAACTGCAGAAGATACCATATCCGGTCTGACCAATACAAGGTCCCAGCCAATCCTTGTTCTGCCAGGCAACAAATAATCGCAACATACGTGTATATACGTAATCGTATATACATACGATTTCGTATATCTAATTATGGAATATACTCAAATGCCATTAATATTCATCATTGAATATCAATATACTATAACTTTTGGCACCATTTATGCGTAGTAAGAGGAAAGCAACCATTTTAAAATCTTATAACAAATGAAGATAGGACTTAAAATCAATTCCATTTCCAGAAAGCCAAAATACTATAAGTACTACAAGTGCGACAGATGTGGGTATATTTCCACCGTAAGGAATACCAACTGCCCCATTTGCGCCAAAGATGGATATGACATCAGATTGAAGTAAGTAAAGTATTTTTCAGGAAGGAAGTGGCACAAACACCATTAAGATCGACCATCGTTTTTGCAAATAATGGTTTCTTATCAATATGAGCAATTCATAAACATAGCTCGTAAAGTATATTGTTATGGTTAAACAGAAAACCGGCAAACAATTGCCGGTTTTATTTTGTTATGCTGCCATTAACCTTTAAAACCCGCGACATTATGACTTCCGTCACAAAAAGGTTTATCCCTGGAAGCTCCACAGCGACAAAGTGCACAATTATCTTTTTTTGTCACATTACCGGAAGCATCAACAATTTCAATATCACCACTGACAAGATACGGGCCGTCTTTGGCAATTGTAATTTTAACATTTTCCATAATATTCATATTTTTAGTTAAACGCCATTCTTTCGTCCAATAAATGGTGGGTTTCAGGATGTCTCTTCATATAAGATATAATAAATGAACACTGGGGAATCACTTTAAAAGATTTCTTTTCCACATGATTCAGGACCTTCTGAACCAATTTCTTTCCAATGCCTTTACCTGATATTTCTTCAGGCACTTCAGTATGGGTAAGAACCAGGGTATGATTCTTTTTCAGGTAATCTATGAATGCAAGGTGACTGTCAACCTTCATTTCAAACCGCCCAATATTTTTTTCCGGGATTTCTCGAATATAAATTTCACTCATGTCATTTTAACAAATGACTTTGGAAAGTGTTTCGACATAAAAAGAAAAAGCCCGACACTTCGTGTCAGGCTTACGTTCCTGGTAGCGGGGGCCAGATTCGAACTGACGACCTTCGGGTTATGAGCCCGACGAGCTACCACTGCTCCACCCCGCAATGTTTTGAGTGTGCAAATGTACTATTAATTTGTCATATAACAAACCCTGCTCTCAATTTTCACCCCTGAATCCATAAAATATTTTCCCTGAAGCAGATCCGGTGAGCATATATCATTTAACTTTACCGGCATTTAAGAACCGGGGTTAATCTATGCACAAACAACGAGCCATAAAATACAACTTTGATGAAATAATACCCAGGCGTCAGACAAACTCTATTAAATGGGATGCAGGTGATTTACTGAAGAAATTTGGGATCACAGAACGTTTTGATGAGGACTCTATTCCATTATTCGTAGCAGATATGGATTTTGGCTGCCCACAACCAGTTTTAGATGCATTAAAACAAAGGGTTAATCAAAAAATGTTTGGTTATACAACCCACCTGACTGACCCCGAATACTTTGAAGCTATTCAAAACTGGTTTAGAAATAGACAGCAATGGGAAATAAAAAAAAAAGAAATAGTTTACAGCCCGGGTACTGTTTTTGCTTTATCTGCTGCGATAAAAGCATTCACCATGCCTGGCGATAAAGTCATCATCCAAAGGCCCGTTTATAGTCCTTTTACAAGGGTAATTGAGGAAAACAAAAGGATTGTCGCAAACAATGAACTTATTAACAATGATGGTTATTATACCATCGATTTTGATGATTTAAGTAATAAGGCAAATGAACCTGGTACTAAAATGATGTTCCTGTGCAGTCCTCACAACCCTGTAGGGCGTATTTGGCAAACGGATGAATTAAGAAGGATCGTAGAGATATGTCAGTCAAACAACATCATCCTGATTTCGGATGAAATTCACGGAGACCTCATCAGAAATAATGAAACTTTTTATCCTGTTGCACCTATATCAGATTATCCGAACATCATAGTATGCACAGCCATTAACAAAACATTCAACCTGGCCGGATTGCATTGTTCGAACATTATTATCCGCGATGAAGAGTTACAGAATACGTATCAGAATGAAATCGGGATGCAATTCCCTTCTCCATTTTCCATCAGCGCCCTCATCGCTGCCTACAAACAAGGTGAAGAATGGCTTGATCAACTTAAAGTATATATTGATGAAAATTTTGATTTCCTTGAGCGTTTCCTGTTTGAAAACATGCCAAAGGTTAGGTTCAGGAAACCTGAAGGGACTTATATCGGATGGATGGATTTTAGTGCTTATGGATTATCCCCTAAAGAAGTTCACAACAGAATATACAACAAAGCAAATGTTGTACTGGAGGATGGAGCACTATTTGGCAATAAGAGTGCCCATTTCCAAAGAATATGTCTGCCAACACCAAGAAGCATAATCCAAAAAGCGATGATAAGGATTGCGGATCAATTTTAGGTTCCCATTAGATTAAAGCAAATTCTCAATATCTTTGATTTTCATAATTTTATTAAAAAATTCAGATTGTGCATAAAGCAGGTTTTGTCAATATTTTAGGAATGCCCAATGTTGGAAAGTCCACATTGATGAATGCACTTGTAGGTGATAAGCTAAGCATCATCACAGCAAAAGCACAAACCACCAGGCACAGGATCATGGGTTTTGTTAACGGGCGCGATTATCAGATCATTTATTCCGATACTCCGGGTATATTAAAACCTCATTACAAACTGCACAGTTCCATGATGAAATTCGTGGAGGGGGCTTTTGAAGATGCAGATATATTTTTGTACATCATTGACATCCAGGATAAGGAATTCGATGAGGAAATTGTAAATAAGCTTAAGGCTTCTGATGTGCCAACCATTCTTATTTTAAATAAAATAGATCTCTCTGACCAGAAAACTGTGGAAGCGACCATGCAGAAATGGCAGGAAAGATTGCCGGCATCGGACGTAATCCCTGCTTCAGCGCTTCACAATTATAATATTGAAAAGATTTTTCAGGTCATACTTGAAAAATTACCCGATTCACCAGCATATTTCCCCAAAGATGAGTTTACGAATAAAAGCATGCGCTTTTTTGTTTCGGAAATTATTCGGGAGAAAATCTTTATAAATTATCATCAGGAGGTACCTTATTCCACAGAAGTTATTGTTGATGAGTACAAGGAGGAAGCAAAGATTATCCGGATCAGGGCCTACATTTTTGTTGCCAGGGACTCGCAGAAGGCCATTATGTTGGGTAAAGAAGGGAAGGCAATAAGGAAAACCGGTATTGAAGCCAGGAAGGATATTGAAGAATTTGTAGATAAAAAAGTATATTTAGAATTGCGCGTCAAAATAGCCAAAGACTGGAGAAATGATGAAAGGCAGTTGAAGTGGTTTGGTTATGAGTAATTATCAGGATGCATGTTTCGAGTTTTAAGCATGATCCAAATGAAAATCCGAATATCAAAACAATCATTTGAAGAAAGTAATTCAACCAGTAAAGAACATAAACAATGGGTAACATCATAGCTATAGTAGGCAGGCCAAACGTAGGCAAGTCAACCCTTTTTAACCGGTTAACAGAAAGCAGGCAGGCAATTGTTGAAGAAACCAGTGGTGTTACCCGTGACCGTCATTATGGACGCAGTGACTGGAACGGGATAGAATTTTCTGTCATTGACACTGGCGGTTATGTCAATGCTTCGGATGATGTCTTTGAGAAAGAAATCCAAAAACAGGTCACCATTGCTATTGAAGAAGCTGATGTAATACTTTTCCTGGTGGACATCAGAATAGGTCTATCAAGCATGGATGAAGATGTTGCCTCCATTTTACGCAGGGTAAAAAAACCGGTATTCTTGATAGCCAATAAAGCAGACCAGCAAGCCATGTACCCGGAAAGTAGTGAATTTTACAGGCTTGGACTTGGAAAAATCCATTTGATCTCAGCCATCAACGGAACCGGAACAGGAGATCTTCTGGATGAAGTTGTAAAGCACTTCAAAGAAAATGATGAAAATCAAAATTCGGACCTGCCTAAGTTTGCTGTTATAGGAAGGCCAAATGTCGGTAAATCTTCACTGGTCAATGCCTTATTGGGAAAGGACAGAAACATAGTAACCTCCGTGCCTGGAACAACCAGGGATTCCATCTATACACCTTACAATGCATACGGGTTTAAGTTCCTTTTGGTTGATACTGCAGGATTAAGAAAGAAGAGCAAAGTAAGAGAAAACATTGAATTTTACTCTGTTATGCGTTCAGTACGGGCCATTGAAAACAGTGATGTATGTATTCTGATGATTGATGCGACACATGGAATGGAAGGCCAGGATATTAACATCCTTCATATTGTTGAAAGAAATCGTAAAGGCTTGGTAGTGGTTGTAAATAAGTGGGACCTCATTGAAAAAGGAGCCAACACACATATAGAATATGCTGATGCCATTCGAGCGGTAACATCACCATTTACAGACTTTCCTATTGTATTTACTTCCGTTAATGAAAAGCAACGCATTCACAAAACCCTCGACCTTGCAAACGATGTTTACAAAAATATGACCCGAAAAATAAAGACTTCGGTTTTAAATGACGCTATTTTACCGATCATTTCAAACAATCCTCCTCCTGCTGTTAAGGGGAAATACATAAAAATTAAATACATAACACAACTAAATACAAGGTTTCCTGCTTTTGCATTTTTCTGCAACTTCCCAAATCTGGTGAAAGAATCATACAAACGTTTCCTGGAGAACCAGATCAGGATAAACTTTCAATTCAGCGGAACACCTGTCATTATATACATCAGGAAAAAATAACATTACCGGATTTATGAAATCCCTACCTTTGTGTTTACATGGAGGCAGTGAGAATAGATAAATACTTATGGTCTATCAGGGTGTTCAAAACCAGGTCTCAGGCTTCAAATGCCTGCAGATCAGGCAAAGTTGTTATTGATGATATTCAGGTTAAACCTTCAAGAGACGTAAAAATCAATGATGTCATTCAAATAAGGTCAGGTCCCCTGACCAGGGTCTTAAAAGTGACAGATCTTCTGGAAAGAAGGGTTTCAGCAAAAATAGCACAGAATTATTATGAGGACCTCACACCAGAAGAAGAAATTGAAAAGATCAAAATGCTTAGAGAGGTCAACTACGAAAAAAGAGACCGAGGAATCGGACGACCGACAAAAAAAGAAAGAAGGCTTATAGAGAAGCTAAAGAAAACGAAGCATTTTTGATGCTACTTATTGTCATAATCAATTTCTTTCAAGAGGTTTCCTTTCTCATCATAAAATCTCCATAAATCTATGCGCTGGTCGTTGTCATATGTTCCGGTAACATATTTTTCCCCATTTTCATGATAAGTGGTTCCCGGACCATCCCTTCTGCCGTTTTTAAATGAACCTTCACTCCACATATTTCCATTTTCATACCAATAATACCATTTACCATGTCTTTTCCCATCTTCGAATTCACCTTCGATGCGTTTTTGATTATTGGAATAATATCCTATTTCCTTGATTAATTTTCGTTCATCCCCATCAACTTCGTATATTTTAACAATTTTGGGGGAACCATCCTCATAAGTTTCTTCAATTTCCTCTTGGATCTTTGTTCCACAGGAAGCAACAACCAGCATTACAATCAGGAATACAAACCTTCTGATCATGATTATTTAGTTTTAACACGTTCAAATTTCAGACGTAACCCTTTCGTGGAATCGTCGAATTTCCCATCATCATATACAAGATGTCCGTTCACAAATGTTTTTACAATTTTCGAGCTGAATGTCTGACCAGCCAGAGGAGACCAGCCACATTTATAAAGTATGTTGATTTCGTCTACGATCCATGGACTGCGAAGATCTATCAGGACGAGATCAGCATAATAACCTTCTCTAATATAACCCCGTTTTTCAATTTTAAAGCATTCCGCTGGGGCATGGCACATTTTATCTACGACCATCCACAAAGGCATTTTTCCTTTGTTGTAAAATTCAAGCATCACAGGTAAAGCATGTTGTACCATTGGTCCTCCGGAAGGGGCTTTTGTATAAACCTGGTTTTTTTCATCTTTTGTATGAGGTGCATGATCTGTTGCAACAATATCGATAATGTCCATTTTTAATGCTTCAAGCAGGGCTTCCCTGTCATGGGCTGTTTTAACAGCCGGGTTCCATTTGATCAGATTTCCATGCTCATCATAATCTTCAGTGCTAAACCAAAGATGGTGTATGCAAACCTCAGAGGTTATTTTTTTATTCCTTAATGCAACCTGATTATCAAACAACCCTAATTCACGGGCAGTAGAGAGATGCAGGACATGCAGCCGGGTATCATATTTTTTTGCCAGGCTGACGGCATATGAGGAGGATTCATAGCAGGCATCTTCACTTCTAATTTCGGGATGAAATATTACCGGTATATCATCACCATATTCCAATTTAAAATTGGCAAGGTTCCTTCGGATAGTGGGCTCATTCTCAGCATGAACGGCAACCAGCAATGGAGATTTTTCAAATATTCCTGCAAGCGTGTCAGGATCATCAACAAGCATATTTCCGGTTGAAGCACCCATAAAAACCTTTACACCACATACCGATTGTGGATTTGTTTTTAGTATTTCGTCAAGGTTATCATTGGAAGCCCCCATATAAAAAGAATAGTTAGCAAGCGACTTTACTGAAGCCAAATCATACTTTTTTTCCAGCAATTCCTGGGTAAGAGTCTGAGGATTGGTATTGGGCATCTCCATAAAGGATGTTATACCCCCGGCCACCGCTGCCCGGGACTCTGTGCTAAGATCAGCTTTATGGGTTAATCCAGGTTCCCTGAAATGGACCTGATCATCAATTACACCGGGAATCAGATGCTTTCCGGTTGCATCAATGACTTCAGTATTATCTGGAATTGTATCCTGATAATTTTCTTCCTTTCTGTAAATTTTTTGGATAATACCATCTGTAATAAGGACACCTCCTTCAAAAATCTCACCTTCATTAATTATTCGGGCATGCCTTATTTGATAATTCTTGCTCAATGGCATTGTTTAAAACCTTGTTTTTGGGATTATAAGCGAAGTTACAAAAGAAATAGGATAAGTCAGGTTTGTCGATGTAATTTCCTTACATTCTTGAACCTCATATTGATAACACCTAAAATGGCTTCCTTGAAAATCTTTGAACTCATTTTAGATTCTCCGGCCGTTCGATCCGTAAAAATGATGGGTACTTCTTTTAACTTAAAACCCAATTTCCAGGATGTATATTTCATTTCAATCTGAAAGGCATATCCGATAAAACGGATTTTATCCAGGTTGATGGTTTCCAAAACTTTTCTTTTATAACAAACAAATCCTGCAGTGGTATCTTTTACCTTTATTCCCGTTATAAATCGAACATACCAGGAAGCGAAATAGGACATAAGGATTCTGCCAATTGGCCAGTTGACAACATTGATGCCTTTAATATACCTGGAGCCGACAGAAAGATCAGCTCCTTCTTTTGCACAAGCATCATATAAGCGGGGCAAATCTTCAGGATTATGGGAAAAATCCGCATCCATTTCAAAGATATAATCATATCCCTTATTTATTGCCCATTTAAATCCATGGATATAGGCGGTCCCAAGCCCAAGTTTTCCTGTTCTCTCTTCGATAAAAAGCCTTTCAGGAAACTCTTTCATGAGAGTCTTAACAATTGCCGCAGTACCATCAGGTGAATTATCCTCGACGATCAGCACATCGAAATCCTTTTCCAGGGTGAAAACCTTTCGGATAATCCTTTCTATATTATCCTTTTCGTTATAAGTAGGTATAATTACTAAACTGTCTGCCACTTTCTTGTATTTGTTTGCGAAAATATATCACAAGAATGAAAGAAAAAAGCTTTTTAAGAATAATTAACGAACAATTTTATATATTATTGGGACAAATATCTTAATTTCCTTCATAAACACGTACATTATCTATTCTAAAGGATGTAGACTGTCCGGCGTTGTCATCCCCTTCATACCTGAATCCTATATAAGCAGTTCCGCTATATGAAGAAAGGTCAACCACTCCTGATGGAATCCAGGCATGCTCCGGATCATTTTGTGTTGCAAGGTCAGCTCCCAGAGGCTGCCAGGTTGCTCCTTCAATATCAGATCCGTCGAAATCTGTAGAAATAAAGACTGATAAGGCACTATGATCCCAGTATGCTTGAGCCGTTTCGAATTCAATTTTAGGCTGGGTCAATGCTCCAAGATCAATTGGTTGTGTGATCAGCCACATAATGTTGTGTTCCCCGGAATTATATGAAGTCGCCTGTGCATAAAGGTTACCTGAATATTCCCTGGCAATCCATACCCTGGAACCATCCAAAGAAGTGTTCATCCATCCTGATATATTGATGTCTTCATAATCGGTTTGGTTTTCAAAATCGACAAAGAAGATATCGCCACCACCTCCTCCACCTCCATCAACAACAACATCATCAAGGTTTCTGATTGATATCTGCGGATCATTATAATAGGAAGCAATACCTGTTATGGTGACGGTTTCTGTCGGGAAGTTTTCATCAGCAAATGAAGCCCAGTCATAGGTATACATGTTGATCTGACCTGTTCCATCATCCAAAATATTGGTATACTTGTAAGTTGAATAACCACCGGAATTTGATATCTGTACGTTGGTCATCTTCACCAGTTTACCCTGATAGCTATCATAATCGGCAACCAGGTCCCCAACATTGATCTCTACAGGTGCAGGCATGGTACCGGTGCCTGTGTTTACTGCATTGCCAAGTGGCAGGTTACTGATCTGAACAAGTCCATTATAATCAGAAAGTTCCTGTCCGGAAATATCTACTTCAACCAGGGCTCCCATCGGCAAGTCATGCCAGTCTGCAAATCTCAAAGCAATACCAGCCCCATTAGTTTCCTGAATGAAAGCATTTTGTCCTGGCAGATTTTCATTAGTGCGGTCAGAAGTAATTACACCTGCAATCTTCTTTCCTGAAGGAAGAATAGTACTTGATCCTGTGTACATTGCCCTTACGTCAGCAATGCTAATTTGCTCCAATCCGCCACCGGTACTATCACAACGTGGACCTTCCATAGAAACTTCCGAAACAGTCCTGACAAGCATCTGCCATGTATCCCGGTAAACGCTTGCTATAGCAACCAGTGTTCCGTTCCCCTGAGGCAACAAATCTTCCCCGAAATTTGCATAGTCACTGGTTCGCACAATCAGGGTATTACCATTACAATCCTGTACAACCCTGTTCCCATAATCACCGGCATCAGCCCAGGTTTTATTTAACTCTGATTGAGCAAATTCAACATCATTCAACTTCACAAGCATTGCCTTGTAATTGCCTGAATTTACATCATTGATGGTTACATTTATGGGTTCAATATATTTACGGGTGGCACGAATAATTATATTAGAATCATTGTGGACATTATCTATTTGCAGAAGATTCTCATATTCTGATATAATACAGTTTTTCAGATATAACCTGACCTGATCTCCGACCCGCAATCCACCTGGTTGTTTAAGTCTTAAATTAACTGCACCGGATGAGTCCTGAATATAAGCAGACCTGTAGATATTCCCTGAACTTTCATCCATTGTAACAGTGGCATAAACTGAATAATCATCATAAAATTTATATTCGCCACTGTCGGCAAAGATCTGATAAAGATCTCCAACGGTTAATAAATTACCAACCGGAATATTATTAATGGGGGGCTCATCAAAGTCCTTTTTTACGCATTGACTCATGGAAATCATCAATCCAAAAAATGAGATCAAATAAAGTGTGTTTTTAAAATAATTTTTCATGAATTAGTGCTTTTTTATCTAAATCTGAAATATACGTTTAAAAAGAAAGTCCTGCCATACATATAAAAATATTTTGGCGGGAACCTGTCAATATTATCAGGATCAAACCTCAACTGCTCAAATCCCCCGGATGTAAAATCCTTAATATCGAGGAGATTATTTACACTCAGTGTAAACCCTGCATAATAGTTATCTTTGAGTTTCCAGGATTTACCTCCAAAAAGGTCAAGTGTATATGCCGATTCAAGTTCATTTTGGTCTAACAACTCCTCCACCCTCACATCATCTGAAGAGAATTTAGCGACAGCGTTATCCGTCCTTCGTGCTGGATTCAGGTCAAGATAAATATCATCAAAGTAATTTACTTTAACCTGCATGAACCAATACCTGGGTGAGCTGTATTTGACCCCAAAAGAGCCAACAGTTTGGGGCATTCCTCCTACATAATAGTTCTTCAGATAAGCTTTTTCGCCTTCAACGATAATCTTTTCATCATTATCCCTGACAATCGTAACATCCGGTCTGGAATTATAAATAAACTGGCCCTTGCCAAAAACACCAAGCAAAGAGATTGTCTGGGTTAAACTAGCTTCAACACCAAGTTCAACACCTGCATTCAACTGGTCGACTCCTGTCATCAGGTAATTAACAAACGTGTTCAGGTCTTCATGATAAAAGCTTCTGGCCCAGGTCTGGTCATAGAATTGGGTATAATAGGCTGATAACTTTGCTTTAAGATATAAAGACCTGTGGACAAAGCTCATATCACCCGACAAAATCTTTTCATTCCTGAGCGGATCAACGACAAAATCCCTGGTCCTGGGAGAGACATAAGAATTCCTAAAAACCGGAGCACGGGTAAGATACATCCCGTTGCCCTTCAGGAAATTTTTTCCGTTTATCTTGTATGTCACACCTCCTTTGAAGCCATAATTTGTAAAATTTTGTTTTTCAGAATCACCAAAAGAGTTTCCGGGAAAGCGTCCGTTTTTCATATGACCTGTTCTCCAGAATGTTGTATGTGATAAATCAGCACCCCAATAAAAATCAATTTTATTAAATGAATACTCTTCCTGGAAAAAGGCCCCGTATTTGTTAACATTTGCTGTATAATCATGTGAAATTTTATCTCCTTCACTGGCCAACCTGTTTGGATTGTTCAGATCACTTTGTGATTCGTCGGTAATGGTAAATGGTTCACCTGAGGCATATTTATCAATATCAAGCCAGTATTCGCCTCCGAGAAGATCTTCAACTACATTAAAATGAAATCCTTTGTATAAAGACACGTTTATTCCTGCGCTAACGTTCAGGGATTCACTTGCTTTGAATTTAAAGTTTGAAACCAGGCCCAGGTGGCTTTTATCATTCCGTCTGTCCTCGACAATATATTTTGAGCGATAAATGTTAACATTATTTCCCTTTATGCCATTGGCATTATCCACCGGATAGAGATATTTGCTATTGGCAAAATACATGTTGTCCCAGTTTATCTGCCGATGCTCCTTGCTATTCAGCCAGTTGTTGCGTGCACTTTCATATTTGTCATATTCATCCCTGTAGTAATAATAACTGGGTAAGTTCTTGTAATAATCAGGCCGCGGATCAGCAGCTTCAGTCCAGTTTAATGCGGTAGAGCCTCCCCTGCCAAAATTATAATATGCTGTTGTGTTGAGGTTTTTATTCCCTGACATTTTCCAGTAATGGCTAAGCATCAGCATTGGTTGGTGGTAATTCCCGATTCTTGCATTTCTCACCTCACCATCCTGGTAACCCCAATAGGGATTATAGTAATTCGTACCGGAAAGATCATATGCTTCCTGAACTGAAACGCCTGCTCGTCCTCTTTTATTTGGAGACCCATAACCTGTAAATCCAATGCTGTGCTTGTCGGATATTTTTTTTTCGACAGATATAAAATAACTCCAGGCATCATAAAATGTACCTTCAATATAGCCTTCATTGGCCCAACGTCTTGATCCTGAAACTACAAGATACCAGCCATTTTTCAATTCCCCGGTGGCACCCAGAACCATCAGCCTGTTGGTATAAGAACGGTTTGCCAGGGAATAAGACAACTTAACACCTTTAGCAAAAGCAGAAGCGCGGGTGATCATATTGGTTACACCACCAGGACCTCCAAAAGCAATTGATGAAGGAGCTACCCCGGTATTAATCACCTTGTTTCTTAATGCATCATTCAACCCACCCCATGCAGACCAATATGCCCATCCTGATTCAACGTCATTTACAGGCACACCATTGATCATAACAGCAGTATTATCAGAATCATATCCCCTAATCCTGAACCGGGCAGGACCGAACGTATATCCTGCTGTAGAAACATAAATATCCTGGGATGATTGCAGTAAACCGGAGATATTCTGGCCCTCCCGGTCATCATTTGTCTCCAGTGATGATAAATTAAATACAGGAAGAGCAACATCTTTCTCAAGGTCCTTTCTCAAAGTATCCTGCTGAGCTTGCAGCAAGAAGGAAGTCACCAGAAAGATGATCAGGATGGCGTATCTATTGCGCATATCTAAATATTGATTTTCAGTTCAACAAGTGCTCCGGGCAAAATTAATCAATTCAATTTTATGAAAGCACAGTTTTTCTTCAAGTATGTTATATTTTTGTCCAGTTAAAAATTTGCATTGTAATTATGAATAAAAAAATCACGCTGATCTTCATTACTCTTTCTTTTTTGATCCTTCGGGAAGCTATGGCCCAGGATAAAGAAGAATATAAATTGGCCTGTATAGGGTTTTATAATGTTGAGAACCTGTTTGACACCATTAATGATCCGAAAACGAATGATGAAGAATACCTTCCTGACGGGGCCAATGCATGGACCAACAAAAGATTCAGTGAGAAGCTGGAAAATATGGCCCATGTCATATCACTATTGGGTACTGAGATAACACCTGATGGAGTTGCCATCCTGGGTCTGTCAGAAATAGAAAACAAGTATGTGGTGGAAGAGCTCATAAAGACACCTGCCCTGAAAAAACGCAATTATAAAATAGTTCATTATGATTCTCCTGATTACAGAGGAGTAGATGTAGGCTTAATATATCAACCAAAATATTTTCAGCCTTTTAACACAAAATCATATAATCTCAGCATCCCGGAATTAATAGATTTTAAAACCAGGGATCAACTGGTTGTATCAGGTGTTTTAGACAAAGATACAATCCACATTATCGTAAACCACTGGCCTTCACGCCGTGGAGGTACAGCTCGTTCACAGCCCAGAAGAATAACTGCTGCAGACCTATCCAGGCATATTGTCGACTCCCTCAACATGGTTTATCAGGATGCTAAAATATTCGTGATGGGGGACTTCAATGATAATCCCACCGACATCAGCATCAAAAAGCATCTAAAAGCTTCAGGGAAGACAGAAAAATTAAAGGAAGAAGAACTTTACAATCCCTATGAACCAATTTTTAAAAAAGGTATTGGCACAACTGCTTACCGGGATGTCTGGAATCTGTTTGATATGATCATCATATCAGAATCTCTTGTAACAGGCAAAAATGGAGGCTTTAAACTATACAAACCCGTAATATTCTCAAAAGAATTTCTAATACAACAATCAGGAAGATACAAGGGTTATCCTTTCAGAACATTTGGCGGAGGGGTTTATCTGGGAGGATATAGTGATCACTTCCCCGTATATCTTTTTATGGTTAAAAAAGTTAATTCTCAGTGATTGCGATCATTTTCTTTATTTCTTCAATAGAGGCTAATACATCATTAATTTCATAGACAGTAAGAAACAATTTACTTCCTTTATCTTTCATAAGGCATTTTTGCGGATTCACCTGGACATATTTTAATATCCTGGTGAACATCTCAGTTTGATAGTATGGCGAATCCTGATCTGTAATGAATTGTATGATCATCCTGTTATTCTTCAGGATGATCTTTTCAAAACCCGCTTTTCTTGCGATCCACCTGAGTCTGATTGCATCTATCAAACCAAGCACCTGATCAGGAACAGGGCCAAACCTGTCTTCCATGCTACCAACAAATTCCTTTAACTCATCTTCAGAAACCGCATTATTGAGGGATCTGTAAAGGCTGAGCCTTTCTGCTATATTGGTTACATAAAGATCCGGTATCAACAACTCCAGGTCGGTTTCAATCTGGCAGTCGGCGATCAGGTCTCTTTCGCTATTTTCCTCCTGGAAAAAATCTTTAAATTCATTTTCCTTCAGCTCCAGGATGGCTTCATCAAGTATCTTGTGATACATCTCGAACCCAATCTCCGAAATAAAACCGCTTTGTTCAGCTCCAAGAATGTTACCTGCCCCCCTGATATCCAGATCCCGCATTGCAATATTAAAACCACTACCAAGTTCAGAGAACTCTTCAATGGCTTTCAATCTTTTCCGGGCCTCCGGAGTTAAAACAGATAATGGTGGCGTCAACAAATAACAAAATGCCTTCCTGTTTGCCCTTCCGACCCTTCCTCTCAACTGATGCAAATCGCTCAGTCCAAAGTTGTGGGCATCATTAATGATGATGGTATTGACATTGGGAATATCCAGTCCGGATTCAATAATAGTTGTAGCAAGCAATATGTCATATTCATGATTAATAAAACCAAGCATGACTTTTTCCAGGATCTTTCCGTCCATTTGACCGTGTGCAACAGCAATCCGTACATCGGGACAAAACTTATGAAGCATTTGCTCAACATCTAGAATATTCTGCACACGATTATGAACAAAAAACACTTGTCCACCCCGGTCCAACTCATAGTAAACAACATCCCGGATCATCTCCCCATCAAAACTCCGTATTTCAGTATGTACAGGATGCCTGTTGGGTGGAGGTGTATTGATGATTGACAAATCCCTGGCACCCATCAGAGAAAACTGCAGTGTTCTTGGGATTGGAGTTGCTGTAAGTGTCAGGGTATCAACATTGACACGCATCTTCTTAAGTCTTTCTTTTGCTGAAACGCCAAATTTCTGTTCTTCATCTATAATCAGCAATCCAAGATCTTTGAATTTTATATCCTGACTAATGACCCTGTGTGTCCCAACAACAATATCAATTTCACCATTGCTCAGTTTCTCTATGATTTTTTTCTGTTGAGCAGAAGATTTGAAGCGGTTCAAATATTCAATGGTTGCCGGAAACTCCTTTAGCCTGTCATTAAATGTATTGTAATGCTGAAGAGCAAGGATGGTTGTAGGGACGAGTATTGCAACCTGTTTATTATCCGCCACTGCTTTGAAAGCCGCCCTTATGGCAACTTCTGTTTTACCAAAACCGACATCACCACAAATAAGCCTGTCCATCGGGAAAGATTCCTGCATATCCTGCTTCACGGCCTGCGTGGCTTTATATTGATCGGGTGTATCTTCATAGATAAAGGAGGCTTCCAATTCTGTTTGCAAATATGTATCCGGGGTAAAACCAAACCCTTTAGATGTTCTTCTTTCGGCATAAAGCTTGATCAGGTCTTTTGCTATATCCTTAACCCTTTTCTTTGTCTTTGCTTTTAATTTGTTCCAGGCATTAGATCCCAATTTATCGATACGTGGAACAGATCCCTCCTTACCTACATATTTGGCAATTCGATGCAGAGAATGAATGCTGACATAAAGCAAGTCATTATTTTTATATATTAACCGGATGGCTTCTTGCTGGCGCCCGTTAACATCAATTTTCTCCAATCCGTCAAAACGGCCAACACCGTGATCTATATGGGTCACATAGTCTCCGGGTGTCAGATCATAAAGATCCTTCAGGGTGATCGATGCTTTCCTGGAAAATGAATCTTTTAAATGGAAACGGTGATACCGATCAAAAATCTGATGGTCAGTATAGCATGCAATCCCCATATCTTTATCAATAAAACCTTCACGTATGGAAATATTTACAGTGTCATATGAAAAGTTTTTCGCTTTTGAAGATCTAAACTGAATATCATCAAAGATTGCATACAGCCTTTCAATCTGTCTTGCATTATCAGATAGAATTATATTCTGAACTTGTTCACTTGTGTTTTTATCCAGGTCATCGACCAGTAAATCAAAATTCTTGTTGAATGAAGGTTGAGGTTTTTGATGAAAGATGATCTCAGGCACATCGGTTTTAGTAAATTGTTTTCCAAATTCAATCAGAATATGGCTTTTTAAATCATCAATTAACTTTTCAGGGTCAACAAGTTCCGGAAAACCCATCATCTGTTCTTCCTCAGGTTGAAGATTTTCAGAAAACCTAATGATTCTCTCTTTCTCCGCAGCTATCTTATCTAATGTCAGTTGAACATCTTCTATCCAAACATAACTTCCATTAGAAAGGAAGTCGATCAACGAGGATCTTTTTTCTGCCATTTCCCGGTCATGAACGTCCGGCAGTATGGTAATCCTTTTAAAGTTTTCTTTTGATAACTGGGTAACCGGATCGAAACTTCTGATGGTTTCTATCTCATCACCTGCAAATTCAATTCTGAATGGATAATCATTTGAGTAGGAAAACACATCCACGATCCCACCCCTGACAGCAAATTGTCCGGGCGACACGACAAAATCTTCCCTCTCGAAACCGTTCTCGTAAAGTACATCTATCATTCGATCCTGTGAAATATCTTCTCCTGCCTGTAGCTTTAAATTATATCCAGAAAGTCTTTGCCTTGTAATGATCATTTCTGTGATCGCTTCCGGATATGTCACAACGATCTTCTTCCTTGCAGGGCTCATCAGTCGGTTTAAGACTTCACTCCGGGCAAGTGTATTGGATTTATCATTATTTAAAGGTTCAGATGGCCTCTTATATGACGAAGGAAAATACAAAGCTTTCTTTTGAGCATAATTCTTATCACGCTCATCGAACATGCTCTCCAGGTCATTATAGAAATAAGCAGACAATTCCCGATCATTTAAAACTATAAGATGTGTGCCACCTATTTCGTTTATTATTGAAGAGGCTAATATAGCAGAAGATGATCCTATTAATCCTTTCACTTTGATATGTGAACAGGATTTATCGGATAAAGATCGTTTCAGATCCCGGATCCTTACATCCTTTAAAAATAAACCGGCTAAATCAATTGTTTTCACGTTCCATGTTTACAACAAGTATCTTGCAAAAGTATTACTTTTGCTAAAGTTGATAAAATAAAAGGATCCAGGATGAAAGTTTTTAAGTTTGGCGGTGCGACCGTCAAGGATGCAGAAGGGGTTAAGAACATGGCTAATATCCTGAAAGATTACACCAATGAACCTCCTGTAATCATTTTATCAGCCATGGGAAAAACAACCAACACTCTGGAAAAACTTACCCAGGCTTACTATTATGGCCGGCCTGAGTTAATGGATATTTTTCATAAGATCAGAAACGAGCATTTGCAGGTTGTTGAAAAATTGTATAAGAAAGAATCAAAAGATAAAGAAAGCGATCTGATTCTGATTTTTAACAAACTGGAAAGCATCATATCGGATAATGGTGATGGACCTCCGGCAAAAGACATTTTATACGATTTTGTGTACGACATGATCGTACCATTTGGCGAATTGCTCTCTACCACACTTGTATCGCAATATCTCAATCATACAGGAATTAAAAATAAATGGCTGGATGCGCGAAACCTGATACGTGCTGATCATACCTACCGGGAAGGAAAAGTCCTTTGGGATTTAAGCGAGGAATACATTTCAAATGCCATCCCTCCAATTCTTAATAATGGTGAGATGGTTTTAACGCAGGGATTTATTGCCGGAACAGTTGATGGCAAATCTATTACGCTTGGCAGAGAAGGATCGGACTACTCCGCAGCTATCTTTTCCAGCATCCTGAATGCCCGGGCTTGTTACATTTGGAAAGATGTTCCAGGATTGATGAACGCAGATCCAAAAATTATTCCTGAGGCAGTACTGATCGACAGGATTTCTTATGGTGAAGCCATTGAACTTGCTTATTACGGGGCAAAGGTCATTCATTACAAAACCCTCAAACCTCTCCGTAACAAAAGAATTCCATTGTTTGTTAAATCTTTTGTCCATCCTGAAAAAAAAGGAACTGTAATTGAAGAGGATTATGTTGAAGTACCTGTAACTTCCTACATCATTAAAAACAATCAGGTTTTAATTTCCATTTCACCAAAAGACTATTCTTTCATAGGAGAAGATAATCTTTATAACATCTTTAGGATTTTGCTCCAAAACCACATTAAAATTAACCTCATGCAAAATTCTGCCCTGAGTTTTTCTATTTGCCTGGATAACAACGATAAAATTGATAAACTCCTGAAGGAATTATCTTCTGATTTTAATGTTAAGTTCAACAAAAACCTGGAACTTATCACGATCCGCCATTTTACAGAAGAAAGCATCAATTTTGTATTGAAAAAAAGGAAAACCATCCTGGAGCAAAGAAGCCGGGCAACCATTCAGATGCTGGTTGAAAATTAAAAAAGCCCGTCATTGAAACAATGCGGGCTTAGACATAATTTTAACAGTGTAAATTATTCTTCCAGCTTTCTTCTGTTATCATAAATTTTTTTGAGGCCATATCCAGCAGCAAGGGCCAATAAAACCGCAATCCCGCTTCCAATATTGGCACCTCCACCAATGGGATCTCCCCCGGTAGAAGAACCATCTCCGTTTTGTCCTGGCAAGGGTTGAGACATCATTCCAAGGCCAAAAAACAGGAAAATAAACAACAGTATCGTATGCAAAACTTTCCTCATAAGAATATTAAATTAATCTGTTGCGGAGCAAAGATAAAAAACTAATCCCAGTTTATACCATTACTGATCAGCCATAAGACAATTTCAATCAGGCTTTCCCTTCCTAAGTTTATAAGAAACTTTAAATATACTAAATATGATCGCGTAAATCAACATTGGAATGAGCATACTGCCAACAGGAGCGCCACCGCCTACCGGATCACCGCCAACCGGATCACCATTTCCGTTATAACCGGGATTTGGCTGTGCATAAAGCTGAGCAAGAAATGTCAAGACCAGAAAATACAATATTTGTAATGTTTTTATCATAACCAATTATTTTCATTATAATACAATCATCTTTTTTATAAAATAGCTATTGTCACATTTTACCCTGAGAACAAAAAATCCTTTAATGTTAAGATGGTCGAGATCTAACCTATTCATTTCCCTGGAAAAGATTAGCTTTCCGCTGAGATCATATACCTCAATGTGCGCTTTCCCATTATCAGAATCAACCAGGATTGTGTTTCCAATAATTTTAATTTTCTCATTATCAGACACTTCCTCTTCTGCAGTTAGTCCGGAGAAATGCAGTGTAAATCTTTTAGGATCATCCTGTGTGCTATAATAAAATGAATAGGATTTATGATTAAAAAGATCAATCATTTCACCTGTTTTATGATCCTCCATAAAAATGGATACCAAAGGTTCGAAAGATTCTATACCTGTTGATGTTAATTGAAAATCACCATTGTAGCCGGTAAAAAATTCAACATCGACAGAAATAAACTTATTATCAGGGGGAACAACATTAATGGCCAAAGCATTTTGATCTTCATCCCTCGATAACAATTGCGGAGCGTTTTCAAGGCCATACAATTTTCTGGCATCTGCCTGATTGTCGTAGCCCCAGGTAGCATTCTTTTTAAAATGAATATATATTTCATCACAATAATCATATTCACCACAAATCCTTAGGCATAAAAGATCAGGAACTGTTTTCTGATCATCAAATATTGGGTCATTACAAACAACCCTGGCATCCATAGGGATTGTTAATTCAGGCAATAAATCATTTGCTCTGACAAAGAAACCCTGTCCTGATGGAATAATACCATCAGATAGGCCTCCGATTGTACCATTCCAATAAATATAGCCTCCATAATCCTGGCTCCATAATGCAATAGAGGCATCAATATTGGTTTTCACCCATGAACCTTCATCCCAATCGATACAAGAGGGATATGGATTTCCCACAAGATTATAGCCATTATAATCCGGGTTTCCCGGACCTCCCTGAGTATAATCTATAGCCGGACTTACTGAACCAGCAATAAACCGGCCTTGGAAAACTATTGTATCCGGGCCATCCGGCAAATAGACAGAATAGCCTAAACCAGGCCAGAGCGTATCCATTCCCGACAGGTTGAACCACTCCTGCAGCGGTTCATTCCAGGACCTTACAAAAGCGGAAGGAGGAAAAACGTTGCCTGCTTCCGGATTTGTAACCACTGAAGTTAAAAAGTGATAAACTGCATCCGGATCATCTTCCTTCACTGCATTGCCACCGGTTAATGAATATCTGGCTGTAACAAGGCTGTCGACAAATAATTTTTCATGACCAAGCAGCGAGCTAGCATTGAGACTGTCAGAACATAAAAACAATGAATGGACAAATGCAGTGTCTGTTAGTGCCGGCCAATTATCAGCTACATTGGGGAAAGACACAATGCAAGAAACATCCGGGATAAATTCTTCATTTCCGGAAAAGTCCCAGTTACCCGGATAATTCCAATCATCAGAATATGCTCCATTCCAGGAAAAGTACTCTTTATGGATTCCGGGCGTCATCAAATTTGTGTTTGCATCAGGGAAAATGCTCCACTCACCTGATGTCCAGACACAGTTTGGATGCACCACCTCAAACCTTCTTACAGCCTTAGAATCAAGATATTCCCATGGTTCGCCGGTCCCATCCTGATCAACAACACCATAGGCATCTTCCATGATACCGGTCGAATGATCACCCCCGGAAAACAAATAATATCCATCATCTCCATTACCAGAAATAATGCCACTGGATTGTTCCGGTGAAAATCCATAAATATTCAGAAAATCATCAGTGTTTTTGGCAATGATATGGCATTCACCTGGAAAGATAATTCCTTCAAGGATAACATCAGCCCAGGTTGAACCGTTGGCTTGTCTGCTCAGATACCAGGTATCTGTACTAAAATCAATGGATACCTGACCTGCATTATACAGTTCAACAAACCGGCCTTTGTATTGATCAGCCGGATCACAGACTTCAGAAATAATCAGCCCTGATTGATTTATTCTGATTGCCGGATCTTCAATCCTTGGAAAATCCCGGGAAAAGCCAATTTCATACAGAATAATCATTACCGGAATAAAAAAAAGGAGTTTTTTAGAAAACTGCATACCAATAGAATTTTAAGATTAATAAATAAAGGCTGTCATGCACAAGCATACAGCCCCTTTTTCTATTAGTACCCTTAAAAGCTTTTTATTCCCTTTTTCAGAAAAATTATTTTAGATCTTCAGGAATAACAATTGGAAAATCATACTCAAAATCCTCATACCTCATATATTTGAGGATCTTTGAGAGGAAATCGATATATGCTTCAGAAAAACTGAATTTATCAACATTATAATATTGTTCAGGCAGGGGTTTATTACCAATTTGTCCCATGTCAATGGAAGCGGCATTATATTCTTCCAGCTCTTCATATGGTACCATTTTCTTGATGACCGGCATTTGTCCAAACTCTTCTTTTAACAAAAGGTCAACAATTTTATCTGCAAGGGTTGTGGTAAGCCTTCTGTCATATTTACGACAGATCCCGGACCGGGCATAATAACCGGTTATCTGGGCCCTGGCCTCAATTTTCAATCTTTTGGATATATCTGAGGCAATAACTCCGCTTATCCCTCCAAATCTTGGATGGCCATATTCATCGACCTCTGAAGAGGCATAAACCACATCCACCTTATCTTCCTTTTCATTATACCAGCGAACCCCTTCCGAAACAGGTATTATCAAAGATTTTTTGGGTGATTGCATATAGGCTTCCTTCACTGTTTCAAAAAAAACTTCTTTTCTTTCCTTCGTTATTTCATATTCCGGCACCAGGCCAAGCTCAGCACCCCCAAAGATGGCTGAACCAGTCAGCCAACCTGCATCCCTGCCCATAACTTCAAGAACAATGATCCTGGAATGAGATTCGGCCGTTGTCTTGAGTTTGGCGGTATATTCCGCAATGGCTTTGGCAGCAGAGGGAAACCCCGGACACAGAACTGCCTCGATATCTTCACCATTAAAATTATGCATTGTCCGGGTTCTGAGATCATTATCAATTGTTTTTGGAAATCCAATAACAGGAATCCCTTCAGTCTCATAAAGTCTTTTGGCTGCACCATTTGTATCATCCCCTCCAATGGTAACCAGCACATCAATCTTATACTTCTCAAGATTGTGCAAAATCTGAGGAACCCTGTTTTCAGGATTCTTTTTTGAAGGAAATGGGTTTGTCCGGCTTGAACGCAAAGCTGATCCCCCATACCAACCGTTATAAGGTTGATTGGTCAGGTCCACAATATCACCTTCCCCTATTAATCCTTTCCATCCATGCCTCACACCAAATACTTTGAACCCCAATAGAGAAGCCCTGTTTCTGACCGACTCAATGCTCGAATTAATGGCAGGTGTATCACCACCACCGGAAAGGATTGCCAATGTTTTACCTTGAAATAATTTGTTTTTCTGCATAATAATCAAAATCAATCTATATTTATACAAATAATTCTTTCACTTTTTTGGCCAGGACCTGTGCCAGCTTATACTTTGATTCATTGGTCCAGCCAGCTACATGAGGAGTTAACAGGACATTGGGTGAAGAAGCCAAAAACCGGAATACCTCAGGTAATTGACCTTCTTCAAAAGAATCAAAAGAAACAGATTCATATTCCATAACATCAAGAGCTGCTCCAAGAACTTTCCCATTTCTGATCATCTCTGCAAGATGCTCTGTCCGAATTACCTTACCTCTTGCTGTATTGATCAAATAAATAGGTTTTGCAAATTTATTCAAATATTCAATATTGACCATATATTCTGTTTCTTCCGTCAAAGGCACATGTAAACTCAAAATATCAGCCTTCTTATAAACCTCATCCATAGAGACTTCTCTCACATGATCAGAAGAAAAACCATTCTTATATTTATCATAAGCGATTACTTCCGCATCAAATCCCTTTAAACGTTGAGCAAATGCCGATCCCATGTTACCATAGCCGATTATGGCAACAACTTTCCCTTTAATTTCTGTTCCACGATTGGCCTCCCTGTCCCAGAAACCTTGCCTCACTTGTTGATCTGAAGAAACAAATTTATTCAACATGGCGATGAGCATACCCAGGGTATGTTCTCCAACCGCATCACGGTTTCCTTCAGGAGAGTTAATACAATGAATACCCTTTTTACCGGCATAATGGGTATTGATATTCTCCATGCCGGAACCCGCGCGTGCAATAAACTTCAAATTTATCGCATGATCAAGGAATGTCTTGTCAATAATAAACTTACTGCGAATAACAACCCCAAAATAATCATGTAATATTTCAAGGATTTCATGTCGCGATCGTGATATATAATCATCACAATGAAATCCCATTGCTTCCAATTCTTCCTTCAACACATGATGCACTTCGTCAATGAATAAAACCTTTTTCATCATCATTTTTGTATATAATCTTCATCCCACAGGGTTTGTTATAATAAATCCCTGAAATTCAGGGCATCATCCAATACCATTGCATCGTCTGCAGAAATGGGAACATCGCCATTATCAATATTAACCAGATGTTCAACAGCAGGTCCATATGCCCTTTCCTGTATGAGCTTTTCCGGACTGGCACATGAGAATAACAACAAAGTAAATAAAGTAAAAACCAGGACTCTTAGCATAAAACATCTCATTGAAGGACATAAAATTAACAAAATTTGAGCATGTACTAAGCCATAAAATAAAGATTGCCTGATTTCTGTATTCCGGTCAAATGATGTATATTCGTGGTCTTTTATAATTCACAAACTGAGACTTACGCCCAATCTCCAATGGCAGGAATGTGGACATTTGTTGTAAGGTTAATCCTGAGAAACAGGCTGCTGAATTTGATCATCATTGGCCTGTTAACTGCCTTCATGTTTTATAACGCCTTACATGTAAAACTCTCCTATGAGTTTTCCAAAATGCTTCCTGACACGGACAGTACAGCAATTGTTTATGAAGAATTCAAACAACGTTTTGGCCAGGATGGCAGTGTAATGTTTATTGGTATTCAGGATAAAGGATTATATTGCTTTGATAAGTACAATGATTGGTATGACTTAACCCACAATATTGCAGAAATTGACGGCGTGGAGGGTGTCCTGTCTACAGCAAAAGTATTCAACCTGGTAAGCAATGACAGTCTTGAAAAAATGGATTTTCAGCCTGTTGTTTCGCGCAAACCCATCAGCCAGGAAGAAGTTGACAGCCTGGAACAAATCATTTATAATCTTCCATTTTATAAGAACTTCCTGTATAACCAGGAAACCGGAGTAACATTATTGATGGTTACCCTTGACAAATCTGTTTTGAATTCCAAGCAGCGAACCCGTTTGATGAAAGAGATCAAGGCTTTGGCTGACGAATTCGGACAGAAAAACGATCTTGAAATACATTATTCCGGCCTACCCTATATCCGTATAGTTACAGCAAAAACCCTTGAAGATGAGCTTATCTTTTTCATATACCTTGCGGCGATCATTGCAGCGGTCATACTGTTCATTTTTTTCAGGTCTGTCAGGGCAGTGGTCTTTCCTGCACTGGTAATGATCATGGTTGTCATTTGGGTTTTGGGAAGCATCTCTCTCTTTAACTACAGAATCACCATGCTGACAGGGATATTACCTCCGCTAATGATCATCATCGTGGTGGAAAACTGTATCTTTTTGTTAAACAAATATCATTCGGAATATAAAAACCACAGAAACAAGATCCGGGCCCTGTCGAGGGTTGTACAAAGAATAGGCAACGCAAATCTACTTACCAATGCAACAACTGCGGCTGGTTTTGCAGCATTTACAATCACCGGGAATCGAATTCTTACTGAGTTCGGTATCATTGCATCTTTGAATATTTTAGTAGCATATTTGCTAACGTTGGTGCTTATCCCCATTTTCTTCAGTTATTTACCTCCTCCTAAGGAGCGTCATTTTAAACATCTTGAAAAGAGTTTTGTCAGTAAGATCATAGATCGGGTTGTAAATCTTGTTCTTCATTACAGAAATCCCATATATGTCGTTGCGGCCTTAATCATCGCGGTGGCCATCTTCGGCGTTACAAAGCTGGAAACAACAGGAAAAATTGTTGATGACATCTCCAAAGGCCATAAATTATACAAGGATCTTGTATTTATGGAGGACAATTTTAAAGGTGTCTTACCGCTGGAAATATCGATTGACACAAAAGAAGAAAATGGACTTTTCAAAAACAACGCAGAAGCACTCTACAAAATAAAACGCTTGCAACGGCTTTTTAAGAAGGATTCACTATTCTCGAAATATTTCAGCCGTCCATTATCATTGGTAGATGGTATAAGTTTTATATACCAGGCACACAGGGGAGGCAACCCTAAGTATTATATCATGCCTCCCCCTACAAAACTAAATGAACTAAAAAGATACACCTCTGACAGCCAAAACAATAAGACATTTCACTCCTTTATCGACACTTCAAACCAGATAACAAGGTTAAGCATACAAATGGCCAACATTGGAACAAGGGAAATCGAGATGATCACAGATAGCCTGAGGCCGGAGATTGATAAGATCTTCCCTCCTTCTGATTATGATGTGCACATGACCGGAACGAGTGTAGTTTATTTAAAAGGTACAGACTACCTGGTTAAGAACCTTGTTTCCAGCCTTATACTTGCCCTTATTATTATTTCAATTTTAATGGCCTTGTTATTTACGTCCTTCAGGATGATCATTATTTCCCTGGTGCCCAACCTTATACCTCTTTTGCTGACAGCAGGAATGATGGGATTCACAGGAATCTCAATTAAACCATCGACAATACTCATTTTTAGCATTGCCCTTGGTATTTCCGTCGACAATGCCATACATTATTTATCGCGGTACAGATTACAATTAAGGTATAATGACTGGAATATCAGGGCTTCTGTATTGGCTGCACTCAAAGAAACCGGTTTCAGCATGGTTTATTCCTCTGTCGTTCTGTTTTTTGGGTTTTCGATATTTATTCTTTCATCCTTTGGCGGTACTGAGGCCCTTGGATATCTTATATGTTTCACATTAATTGTTGCGCTCCTTTCAAATTTACTCATACTTCCATCACTTTTATTAACTTTGGATAAATACATAACAACTAAAGCATTTAAGGAACCATTGCTGGAGATATTTGACGAGGAAGAAGATATAGAACTGGATGAATTAGAAATTGACACACGGGGTTCCGCATAGTAATATTATAACCAATCGAATACCAATATAATTTTCAAAAAATCGCTTATGAAAGGAATTATTCTTGCGGGAGGTTCAGGAACAAGGCTTTATCCCATAACCATGGCCATCAGTAAACAATTAATGCCCATTTATGACAAGCCAATGATCTATTATCCCCTGTCTATATTGATGATGGCAGGTATCAAGGACATTTTGATCATTACCACCCCGCAAGACAACCAAAGTTTCATGAAACTATTGGGAGACGGTTCAAACTTTGGTTGTTCTTTTTCCTATGCCGTTCAGGAAGTTCCAAACGGACTGGCCCAGGCATTTGTTATTGGAGAGTATTTTATCGGCAATGATAAAGCTGCACTCATCCTGGGAGATAATATTTTTTATGGTACAGGACTGCAAAACCTCTTGCAGGAAAACAATGACCCTGAAGGTGGCATGGTATTCGCCTATCATGTATCCAATCCTGAAAGATATGGTGTTGTTGAGTTTGATGAAGATAACATTGCCATTTCCATTGAAGAAAAACCCCAAAAGCCAAAGTCAAATTTTGCCGTTCCTGGTTTATATTTTTATGACAATACCGTAATTGATGTTGCAAAAAACATCCAGCCAAGTGCCCGTGGTGAGTATGAGATCACGGATGTTAATAAGCATTACCTGAGGCAGAACAGCCTGAAGGTCGGTATCCTCGACAGAGGAACAGCCTGGCTCGATACAGGAACATTTGAATCATTGATGGAAGCTTCACAGTTTGTTGAGGTAATCGAAAAAAGACAGGGCCAGAAAATAGGCTGTATTGAAGAAATTGCATATCGGCAGGGTTTTATTGATAAGGAGCAATTATTAAAAATTGCCCAACCGCTCCTGAAAAGCGGATATGGCGAATACCTTGTAAACCTTTTAGAGCAATAAAATATGCATTCCTATAAAGAATTACTTTACAGTTTTAACAATGTACTGAAAAAAACCTCATTTGACGGATTTCCTGCCGAACTATATGATCCCATCAATTATACCATGGAACTGGGGGGTAAAAGGATGCGTCCGGTTTCGTTGCTTATGTCATGCGATATGTTCGGGGGAGATTTACAGGATGCGCTGGATGCCGCCATCGGTATTGAAGTGTTCCATAATTTCACACTGATACATGATGATATTATGGACAGGGCACCGATAAGAAGAGGCAAAGCAACGGTCTATAAAAAGTGGTCAGAAAATATTGCCATTCTTTCCGGCGACACCATGTTCGCTCTCGCATACAAACATATTTCAAAAGTCAATACATCCTTATTGCCTTCGATCCTCGAAACATTTACACAAACCGCAATTGAAATATGCGAGGGGCAACAGCTGGACATTAACTTTGAAACATCCGACAGTGTAGGAATCAATGATTACCTATCTATGATCAGACTGAAAACAGCGGTTTTGCTTGCAGCCTCTTTAAAAATAGGGGCCATTATTGCGGGAGGGAATGAAAATGACGCTGAAAACATTTACCATTTTGGTGAAAACCTTGGAATGGCATTTCAATTGAAAGATGATCTCCTGGATGCATTTGGAGACGAAGAGAAATTCGGAAAAATGTCGGGTGGTGATATCAAAACAAACAAAAAAACTTTCCTATACCTTAAAGGCTTAGAGCTGGCCAACGCTCAGCAAAAAAAGAAGCTGGATGAGTTATTTGCATTAGATGAGGAAGATTACAGAATAAAAATAAGTGGCGTAAAAAAAATTTACCAGGACCTGAATATTCCTGAAATTACAGAAGCCAAAATCCGGAAATACTATGAACTGGCATTAAGTCATTTAAATCTGATAGAAATCGAATCATCCCGGAAAAAAATCATTGAGGAATTTGCAGCAAAACTAATGAACAGGGAGTCTTGATCACGGAATTCTATTTTTTACCCTGTAAATCATCTCTTTCATTCTCAAGTTCTTCTTTTTTTAGCTGAGTTTCTTCCCAGATGTTCATCTGCTTTTCTAAATCCCTCTTGAGGTTATCATAATTTCTATATATCTCGTCCAATGGTTTACTATCTTTATAATCCCTGGGGTTTGCCAGTATCTTATCCATCTCGGCAATACTATTGTCAATCTTTTCAATCATTTTCTCGGTATCATGGATGTTGACATTGATTTTTCTGAGTTCCCGTTCAATTTGTCTTTTTCTTTCCCAATTTATTTTGTTCTCACTCGGCGGGGCTGAATCCTGACTTTTATAAGTCCGGAGCGCATTAAGGCTGTCAAGTGTTTTTAATCGTCTGGTTTCCAGGAAATCATAAATATCTCCTAAATGTTCCCTGATCATTTTGTTTCTGAACTCAAAAACTTTATTCGTCAAACCCTGAAGAAAATCCCTGTCATGGGAAACAACAATCATGGTGCCATCATATTGGATCAAGGCATTTTTCAGCATGTCCTTTGATTGCATATCCAGGTGGTTTGTCGGCTCATCAAGGATAAGCAGGTTAACTGGTGTCAGAAGGAGTTTTGCAAGGGAAAGCCTTGATTTTTCTCCACCAGAAAGAACTTTCACCTTTTTATCGATGGCTTCACCGCTGAAAAGAAAGCCACCCAGCAAGCTCCTGACTTTTGGACGCATATCCCCGGTTGCAACATCATCAATGGTCTCAAAAACTGTTTTATCCCCATCCAGCATCTCCCATTGATCCTGGGCATAATAACCCACCTGTACATTGTGACCAAACTTTATTACACCATCATAACTAAGCTTCCCGGTTAAAATTTTAGATAATGTTGTTTTACCTTCTCCATTTTTACCCACAAATGCAATTTTATCATTTCTGATAACCGTAAAGAAAACATTATCAAGGACATTCAGACCATCATATGATTTTGACAACCCCTTTGTTTCTGCAATAACTTTCCCAGCTCGTGGAGATTCAGGAAATCTGAAATTAAAAGTCGTTTCATCAATTTCCTCAACTTCAATTTTCTCCATTTTATCGAGCATCTTTATCCTCGATTGTACCTGCTTGGCTTTGGTGTTTTTATATCTGAAACGCTCGATGAAGCGTTCAATTTGCCGAACCTGCTTTTGCTGGTTATTCAGCATAGATGCCTGCAATTCAATACGTTCAGCACGCTTCTCAATATATCCTGAATAGCTGTCTTTATAATCATATATCTTCTGATCTGCCACTTCAATGGTCCTTTTTGTAACAGCATCCAGGAAGGCCCTATCGTGGGAAACAAGCATGATCGCACCTTGGTAATTAGCCAGGAATACTTCCAGCCATTGAATGGATTCAATGTCAAGGTGATTGGTTGGTTCATCAAGAAGGACCATTTTCGGTCTTGCTAATAGGATCTTTGCAAGCTCAACACGCATTTGCCATCCCTGGCTGAATTCCTTCATCGGCCTGCTGAAATCACTATGGGAGAAGCCCAGTCCAAGCAATACCTTTTCCGTTTCTGCCTTGTATTGATGCCCTCCAAGTATCTGGTATTTTTCATTGGTCTCGGATAAAGCAATAACGATATTGCGATAAGATTGAGAATCATAATCCTTACGAGTAGCTATTTCAGCAGAAAGATCTTCAATTTTTTGTTTCAATTCCAGGATATGGTCAAAAGCTTCCAATGCATCCTGAAAAATTGTTTTACCGGATTCAATTTTCTTTTCCTGTGGAAGATATCCCAGCGTCATATCCGATGGAAGCACAACCTCTCCGGATCCGGTATTTTGCAAACCAGCAATTATCCTCATCAGGGTAGTTTTACCGGACCCATTTCTTCCGACAAGACCAATTTTATCTTTTTCAGAAATAGTAAATGACACATTCCGGAAGATATACTCTCCGGTAAAATGTATGGAAATATCGTTTATTGTGATCATCCCCGCAAAAGTATAAACATATGAGAATCTAAGCAAAATAAAAAGGGACCCCAAAAGAGGTCCCTTTTTTATATCGTTCCTTTGTAAGAGGCAAGCCTCTTATTCAGGATTAGTTAGCGATGATAACCTTCTGGATCATCACATCGTTGGCAGTTTCTACCTTGATCATGTAAACACCGGCTTCGAAAGCACTTGTGTTAACCTGCAGCACGTTGTCACTAACAACCTTGTTGTTATAAACTACCTGTCCTACATTGTTCATGATCGTTACGTATGTAATATCCTCAGTTGCCATGATGTTTACAACATCTGTAGCCGGGTTCGGGTAGATGGCTACGCCTTCTGCTGACAGTTCATCAATTCCAACACAACCGATGTAGAATTCACCATAAGCTGAAGTTTCTGATTCACAGTCTTCATATACTGCGTATACGTCGAACATGTAATCGCCATTTTCACTTACTGTGTATACATAAGTTGTATCTTCTGTGAAGTCAGCA
>JAGYLD010000069.1 GCA_018401355.1 Bacteroidales bacterium | reverse complement strand
TTTAATCATATTCTTTGAATTAAAAATGTTTAGGTCTGTTGATCCTTGAATGACTTTTTATCTAATAACTCTTCCCTGATCATGGTTTTTCCACAATTGGGGCATTTCAGGGTGGTACATTTCACACCTTGCTGATGAGGTATTTTTGTGCCACATTTAGCACAAACACAAAACCCACCAGGTCCAAAACTTCCACCTTTGTTTCTGCCACGGCCACCTCCGTGTCCAAGGCCTTTTCCTGGATTCATACTATTAGGTTTAATTGTTTACTCCGAAGGTCCTTCCTGATCTTTTCCGATCTCAGCCATCCTCTTTTCCAAAAAGGAAAGCTGTTCTTTCAGAACCTGCATTTCATTTTCAATGGCAGACCGCTCATCTTCCGGGTCTCTTTGCTGAAAACCAAAACCACCACGGAATCCAAAGCCGCCCCTGCCTCGTCCGGAAAACCGGTTTCTTCTTCCCATTCCTCTTCCATATCCAAATGGAAAAGACATGGTTTCATTGCCGACGCAATAGCCCATACGCCTGCCTGTCATAGGACCATTTCCCATTGGTCCCGTTTTGTCACCACCTGGCATGATTACCTCCTTTTTTACGGTTTCTGTTTCGTTGATTGCAACATGCCCCGTGCCCGAAACCACCGGCCTTGTTGACCAGGTTCTTTGAACCACATTGCGGACATTCAGTGATCTTCCTTTCAATGTTTGTTTTGAAAATATATCCGCAACTCTGACAATGGATAATGTTGTTGCGGAAATGAATGTTACCCCCGTCAATGCTAAGCATCCTTCCCTGTATAATGAACTCTGAGATCTTTTTCCTCGCATCATATATCAGCCTTGAAAATGTCGACCGGGAGATCTCCATCTCTTCTGCTGCCTCGGCATGAGACAATCCAAGATGATCAGCAAGGCGAAAGGCTTCAAATTCATCGAGGGTCAGTTGGATCTGTTCAAGTTCCTGGCTTTTCAACCCTATGGGTTTGAATTCAGTAAACATTGGTGGTTCATGTACGATCCGGTTGCTTTTCGGTCTGGACATGTATTGGATTTTTTGCAAATATAATGAGCATATGTTCATAATGCAAGTTATAAGCAAAGAAAATATATTATTTTAACATATTATTTCATAGACTTATATAATATATTATTTATGTTGAAGTGATCATATTTCAATCAATAGCCCAAAACAAAATAATTGATGAATATTTGTCTGGATTTTAACAAATTTCTCAATTAATGATACTTTTGTCACCTGAATCAGCAAACAGATCCAGGAAAAAATCATACTAAAACAAGATGAAAGACTCCAGGAAATTCAGGTTAGGACCGGTAATAACGATCTCCATAGCACATTTCCTGCATGATACTTACTCTGCATTTCTTGCCCCCATCCTGCCCCTGCTTATTTCCAAATTAGGTATTTCGTTTTCTATGGTAGGGGTATTATCCACCCTTCAGAGGACACCTTCCCTGCTCAACCCATTTATTGGCTTGATGGCTGATAAGATTGCCATGCGTTACCTTGTGATTTTTGCCCCTGCCATCACGGCCACAGCAATGAGCCTGATTGGCATGGCCCCATCCGTAACTTTGTTGGCAATCTTATTGTTTGTCGTCGGTATAAGCTCCACCCTTTTCCACATACCGGCACCGGTGATGATTAGAAAAGTTTCAGGCGACAAGATTGGCAGGGGAATGGGATGGTTTATGTTTGGCGGGGAGATGGCCAGGACAGTAGGTCCGCTGGTTATCCTGGGAGCGGTTTCCCTGTGGGGGCTGGAAGGAACATACAAACTCATTCCATTTGGCATTGTTGCTTCAATGATACTATACTTCGCCTTCAAAAACGTACATGTGAGCGAAGAAATGAAGAAAAGAGAAGAGTGGAAAGGTATTTCAGCCACTTTGCGGCAACACATGGTTTTGTTTATTGCATTGGGAGGGTTTACCTTTTTCAGGGCCATTATGAAATCTGCCATGGTTACTTTTCTCCCGACATTTTTAAATCTTCAGGGTGAGTCGCTGTGGTTCAGCGGGATATCTCTTTCTGTGCTGGAACTGGCGGGTGCTGCAGGAACACTTTTCGCCGGAGGGATATCAGACAGGATAGGCAGAAGGACATCATTGTTCTTTATTGCCCTGACTGCACCTGTGTTTATGCTGCTGTTTTTGTTTTCAGGAAAGATATTTTCATTCATCTTTATCATTATGATCGGACTTGTCATGTTTGGCAGCACACCCATCATTCTTGCCCTTATCCAGGATCACGCCAAGGAGAGACCTGCCTTTCTGAACTCCATTTATATGACCATCAGCTTTTTTTTCAGTGCTGTTTGTGTGATAATTGTCGGCGGGCTAAGCGACATCCTGGGTATGGAAACAACCTTTCTTATTGCAGGAATAGCCTCTTTCGGAGCCATTCCCTTTGTCTATTACATCCGCAGCCCAAAATCATAAGGCTTTTTGTATCTTTGAACAGCAATTTTATTATGGCCACAGAACAAAACATTTTAACCACACAACGCAAGGCTTTACAGCTAAATCTTGACCAAAGCATTTATGGCACATTTGCTGAAATAGGCGGAGGACAGGAAGTTGCCCGTAATTTCTTTCAGGCGGGAGGTGCCTCCGGGACTGTAGCAAAGACCATTTCTGCCTATGATAAGATTTTCAGCGACCGGATGTACAACCAAAACAAACCTGGCAGGTATGTGTCTGAAGGCAGGCTTCTGAAAATGCTTAATACGGAATTCAGTGAGTTAACAAAGCTTCTTTTAGAAAAAAAGGCTCCTGATACCCGGTTCTTTTCTTTTGCCAACACTGTGTCTACATTGAATTTTAAAAAGGACAACTATTCCCATGGATGGCTTGGGGTGCATTTTCAGGTAGATCCGGAAACCCCACCCAATGAGGTTGTCCTTCATGTAAACCTGCTTGAAAGAGATGCAATCCTTCAGCAACAAACCCTTGGTGTGTTAGGAGTGAATCTTCTCTGGGCATGCTATCACAAATATGACCGTCCCAATGATTTCATTCAGTCTCTTATTGAAAACCTTTCCACAGAAAGGATAGAGATCACCATGCTAAGGATGAAGGGCCCTGACATGGACTATGTTGACAATCGTTTACTCAGTGTACAACTGGTTAAAAACCTTATGACCAGTGCCATTATGTTCGACAGAAACGGACATGTGCAGCAGCCGGCTGACATGTTGTATAAAAAAAATGTGCTGGCCTTCAGGGGTAGCTTCCGTCCCATAACCTATGTTGGCTTCGACATGCTCCGAAGCAGTTACAGGATATTTAAGAAAGACAAGGATTATGACAGGGACAATACCATCGCCCTTTGCGAAATGACACTCAACAACCTCCTGGAAGAAGGCAACCTGGATGAAAGAGATTTTCTTGCCAGGGTTGATCTGTTGATTGGTATGGGGCAAAATGTTATGATATCAAATTTCAGGGAGTATTATAAGCTTACATCATATTTCAGTCAGTTCAGGATAAGAAATCTCCGTATTGTGATAGGAATTCCAACATTTTTGAATGTGCTGGAGAAGAAATACTACAAAAACCTGAAAGGCGGCATTTTCGAAGCTTTTGGAAAATTGTTCATGGATAATATGAAATTGTATGTATATCCGACCATTTCTTCTGTCAATATAAAGGACCACAAAACAGGAACTGAACTCATCACTTCACGAACCATTCCACTCGAGGAGGATCTGGAATATTTGTACAAGTATCTCATAAAACAAAGAAAGATCATCGACCTTGAGGAGGTAAAAATAGAATGGCTGCATATCTCTTCTGCATATGTTCTGGAAATGATCAAAAGCGGAAGGGAAGGATGGGAAAAGATGGTCCCAAACTATATTGAAAAAGAGATCAAAAAGAAGAAGTTATTTGGTTACCAGGATCAAGCGACCAGCCAAAACAGGGATAGCCATGATGGATAAAAATGTTCCTTTGGCAGAAAAACTCAGGCCACAGACCCTGGATGATTATATGGGACAAGCGCATCTCGTGGGTCCCGGAGCCATTCTCCGCAAGGCCATTAAATCAGGAAATCTCCCTTCGATGATCCTTTGGGGTCCTCCCGGTGTTGGTAAAACCACCCTGGCATATATCATTTCAAAACAACTCAACAAAGAGTTTTACACCCTCAGTGCCATCTCTTCCGGAGTAAAGGATGTGAGGGAAGTGATTAAAAAAGCCAAATATGGTTTTTCCCAGGCAATCCTGTTCATTGACGAGATACACCGTTTCAGTAAGGCTCAACAAGATTCCCTTCTTGGTGCTGTCGAAAAAGGTATAGTAACCCTGATAGGTGCAACAACCGAAAACCCATCTTTTGAGGTCATCGCCCCCCTCCTCTCTCGCTGCCAGGTATATATCCTTAAGCACTTCGAAGAAAAGGACCTGTTGAAACTTTTGGACAAAGCTGTGGAATTCCTGGAAAAAGAAAGAGGAGAAAAAATACAGGTCAAAGAAACAAATGCTATCCTCAGAATCTCAGGAGGTGATGCAAGAAAGCTTCTCAACGCAATAGAACTTGTTGTGAATGCGGAAGAACATGGAAAAGACATCATCATCACTGATAAAAGAGCATTGCAGGTTATTCAGGAAAACCTGGCCATATATGACAAGGCTGGAGAAATGCATTATGATATTATTTCAGCATTCATTAAGTCGATCAGGGGAAGTGATCCAAATGCTGCTGTTTACTGGCTTGCCAGGATGATTGAAGGAGGCGAAGACCCTAAATTCATTGCAAGACGATTGCTTATTTTGGCCTCTGAAGACATTGGAAACGCCAACCCAAATGCATTGTTGCTGGCAGAAGCATGCTTTAATGCTGTAACACAGATTGGATATCCTGAATGCAGGATCATATTGTCGCAAACGACCATTTATCTTGCTGCCTCAGTAAAAAGCAATGCCTCTTATATAGCCATCGAACAAGCATTAAAGGAAGTAAGAAATACTGGCAACCTGCCAGTCCCATTGCCCATCCGCAATGCCCCAACAAAATTGATGAAGGATACAGGGTATGGCAAAGGTTACAAATATGCCCATGATTTTGACAACAACTTTGCAGAAATGGATTTTCTGCCGGATTCCATCAAAGGGAAGAAATTTTACGATCCTGGAAACAATAAAAGAGAAAACGAAATAAAAGCTTACCTCAGACAGTTATGGGGTAGTAAATACAACTATTGAACCTTTAAGTCTTTGTAAAGATAATACAATATAAAAATATATGCATCAAACAATTAAGTCTATCCCAGGAATAAAATATACCAACCACAACCAGTTCTTTCTGATTGCTGGCCCTTGCGTTGTGGAGGGTGATGAAATATCTGTTGAAATAGCAGAAACTGTAAGCAAGCTTTGCAATGATTATAAAATACCCTACATCTTTAAAGCCTCCTATAAAAAGGCCAATCGATCCAGGCTTGAATCTTTCACCGGCATTGGGGACGTCATGGCCCTTGAGATCATCCAAAGAATCGGGAAGATCTATGAAATAGCCACATTAACCGATGTACATACAGAACCTGAAACAATTATTGCATCAGAATACGTTGACATACTGCAAATACCTGCCTTTTTGTGCCGGCAAACCGATCTGTTGATCTCAGCAGCATATACCGGGAAGCACATCAATGTAAAGAAAGGCCAGTTCGTTTCTGGTGAATCCATGAAGTTTGCTGTGGAAAAAATAATAAAATCAGGAAATGAACATGTTATGCTTACGGAAAGGGGCTCTATGTTCGGCTACCAGGACCTGGTGGTTGATTTCAGAAACATTCCGCTTATGCAGGACATCGGGGTTCCGGTGATCATGGACATTACGCATTCCCTTCAGCAGCCAAACCAGTCCAAAGGGGTCTCAGGAGGGAAACCTGAGATGATTGAGACCATTGCCAAAGCAGGGATTGCAGCGGGAGCTGACGGGATATTCCTGGAAACCCATCCAAATCCGGAAAAAGCATTATCAGACGGAGAAAATATGCTTAAACTGGACAAACTTGAGCCGTTGCTCGAAAAATTAGTAAGAATAAAGGAAGCTATTTAATAAGATCAAAACTTTAAGGTCGCGCTTTTTAATGCACCTGTCTCCGGATACAGGCTTACATTAAAGTATGATTTAGGAATATTCATTACCTCTCCAAACTGTGGGACCAGTGCTTTCATAATATAATATGAGTCATTTCTTATCCTGAGAGATATATCTGTCATCAGTGGTATCCTGGTAAAAAAACCATTTCTGCTTTCATCAACTGAATTGGCTGATTGCTGGAGAGCCGATTCCAGGGCAAACAATTCATCAGAAGGTTCAAATTTTATAAATACAGGTTGTTCGTTTCCTTCATCAATCTGCTCAAACCCTTTATCCTGAGAAAATCGGAACACCGGTGTCCATGTGTCCAGACCATCACTTTCAGGCACGAACGTTGAATAGTGTGTACTTTCCTTATGAATAACCTTCCCCCTGAACATGTCCAGGTATTCATTTTCCATCTTTTTCAACTCCCCATACATGAACCTTATGGTTCCTTCACTGTAAGCAACTTCCTGATAGCCGGTCAGTAAATTATGCTGATTTTTTCTCAAACCCATAATGGCCTCTGCTGCTTCACTGGCTTTTTGTTCATCTGTAATGAAAGCATTGCTCCTTTTGTATGAAACATCTTCAATAGTTAATGTATCGATGGAAATCCGCTTAACAATGGTATCAATTTTAATATATGTATTTTCCTTTGCCAAAAACCTGAACATCCTGTTAAGACTATCCTCATCAGGGATTTTATGCTTCTGGAGTTGATATGATGATGACATTTCCTCTGTGGGATATCCATCAGTTCCCAGGAACAGTCCGCTACCAGAAAACATCAGTTGAATGTCTCTTTCATCTTTTGATTGTTTTTCATCGTAAACAATGTAAAACAACTGATCAGGATCTTGTGTGGTAAATGTTTTCAAGCGTATTTCAAGCAACTCGTATGAAACCTGTCCGGAAGTAATTACATTTTCAAGTCCAAGGTACTCCGCAGCATATTCAGCGTAAGGTCCGGGAACCTTGATGGTTTGCCTGACCAAAACTTCAAAATGGAAACCGGCTTTGGGAAGCATGTAAAAGATTCCACCCCCTTCTGCTGGCTGGAAATCCTGTTCGACTTTTCTAACTCCAATCTGTGAAAATAAAAATACAGGCAAAAGCAATAAAATTGTTGTGGATATAAAAAAACGCATATGCAAAGGCTTATATATTGTATTTAATTCTATGGGTTATTTTACTATAAATTTAGTCTATTTGTTACCATCCCCTGTATAAAATATAATGTATCAGCGTATAAACAATAATTCCCTGTATTTGGGAAGTGTCCAGAGCTCATCATCCACCAGCAATTCCAGTTTGTCAATGTGATAACGTATCTCTTCAAAAAACGGTACCACGTTATTTTTATAAGTTTCAGCCTTTTCAACAGCGGAATCAATCCGGTTTGCCTTTTTCCGTTCTTCAATCATGTTATCCACATTTTCTTTGATCTCAGCAATATGCTCTGAAATCTCCTTGATGGTTTGGATTTGATTCCTTGATAACTTCACATATGATTTATTATCCAGTACCTCTTTAAGCCCTTTGGTGTTCTCCACCAGCAGATTCTGATAACGGATGGCTGTGGGTATGATGTGGTTCTTGGCCAAATCACCCATCACCCTGGCTTCAATCTGCAGTTTCTTGATGTAATTTTCAAGCTTTATCTCATACCTTGCCACTGTTTCCCTGCCTGTAAGTATCTGAAGGTTTTCAAACAACTTTATGTTTTCAGGTTTGATCATGGAAGCGAGTGCCTCAGGTGTTGTCCTCAAATTGGGCAATCCACGCTTCTGAGCTTCTTCAGCCCATTCATCACTGTAACTGTTACCTTCAAACCTGATATTCTTTGATTCCTTGATATATTTTTTAAGGACCGTAATAACTGCTACATTTTTCTTCTTTTTACCATCTATGAGTTTGTTTACCTCTGTTTTAAACCGCATCAGTTGATCTGCCACCACGGCATTAAGAACAGACATGGCATTGGAACAAGTATCCGAGGAGCCTACAGCTCTGAATTCAAACTTATTGCCGGTAAAAGCAAATGGAGAGGTTCTGTTTCGGTCTGTATTATCGAGCAAAATCTCTGGAACCTTCGGAATATTCAGGTTCAAGCCTTCCGTAAGGTTGGTCTTAATTCTGCTGGAGCTTTTCTGACTTTCTATCTCATCAAGCACGGCTGAAAGATAAGAACCGATAAAAACAGAAATAATGGCCGGCGGTGCTTCGTGGGCCCCAAGCCTGAGATCGTTACCCGCAGAGGCGATGCTGGCCCTTACAAGATCGGCATGCCTGTGTACTGCCATCAAAACATTCACCAGGAAAGTCAGGAACCTGAGGTTTTTGGCAGGCGTATTTCCTGGTGTCAAAAGGTTTTCTCCCGTATTGGTTGCCAGCGACCAGTTATTGTGCTTACCTGAACCATTGACTTTAGCATAAGGCTTTTCATGTAACAAAACAGTGAGGTCGTGATTTCTGGCCACCTTTTGCATAACATGCATAATCAGCTGGTTGTGATCAACAGAAAGATTGGCTTCCTCATACACAGGAGCACACTCAAACTGGTTGGGAGCCACCTCGTTATGTCTTGTTTTCAATGGAATTCCCAGCTTATGCGCCTCAATTTCAAAATCTTTCATGAACTGCTTTACCCTTTCGGCAATGCTTCCAAAATAATGATCAGAAAGCTGCTGGTCCTTCGCAGATGCATGCCCGAATACGGTCCTGCCAGTCAGAGCCAGATCAGGCCTGGCAAAATAAAGCGCAGAATCAACCAGGAAATATTCCTGCTCCCAACCAAGGGTAGGGAATACTTTTGTTACATCCCTGCTGAAATAATGGCAAACATCAACAGCTGCCTTATCAATAGCAGAAATAGATTTCAGCAATGGTGTTTTATAATCCAGGGCTTCACCTGTATATGAAACAAAAATTGTTGGAATGCATAATGTATTATCCATGATAAATGCCGGACTTGTTGGATCCCAGGCAGTATATCCCCTGGCTTCAAAGGTATTCCGTATACCTCCGCTCGGGAAACTGGAAGCATCCGGTTCCTGCTGGATCAGCTCACTTCCATGAAAATTTTCAATGGCTTTCCCACCATCAGTTGGGATGATAAAAGCATCATGCTTTTCTGCAGTGGCACCCGTCAATGGGTGAAACCAGTGTGTATAATGTGTTGCTCCTTTCACTGTGGCCCATGCTTTCAGGGAAGAAGCCACCTGATCGGCAACCTTTCTGTCAATCTTCTCTCCCAGCCTGATCGCACTCACTACTTTTTTAAAAGCCTCTTCAGTGAGATATTCCCGCATGGCAGCCTCGTTGAAAGTAAGTTCTCCAAAATAATCTGAAATCTTACCTGAAGGAGGTGATACCTCGACCGGCTTCCTGGATATAGCATCAGCTACGGCTTTGAAACGAATATTTCCCATGACTTTATTAAATTATTTATAATATTTCTAAATAAAGGCAAAAATAATAATCTTACCATTAAAACATCGATATAAATATATTTAATCGAATAACGGTAAGGAAGTCTATTTTCTTCGAATTATCAACAATCCGGAGAATGTTATCAACCCATTCAAAATGAGAAGTTCAAATCCAAAATTATAACCGTTCAATAGTTGCCGGTCGACAATGCTAATGACATAGCAAAGAGCAGGCGATAAGACTGCAAGAAATGGAACAAAACGGTCTTTAACCCGATATCTGGTAAATAAACCAAATGCATAGATCCCGAGCAAAGGGCCGTACGTATAGCCTGCAAGGGTAAACAATGTTGAGATGACAGATTGATCATTGATGACCCTGAAACCGATGATGACGAGTATAATCACCAAGGCAATACACATGTGGACGACGTACCGGAGTCTGATCCGTTTTTTTTCATCCCAACTGAGCCTTTTCGTTATCCCCAGGATATCAACGGTAAAGGATGTTGTCAATGCTGTCATGGCACTGTCAGCGCTTGAGTAAGCTGCTGCAATAAGTCCTATTATGAATGTGACCCCGGCCAGGGAGGGCATGTGTTGTAGTGCAATGGCAGGAAAAAGGTCATCGCTTAAAGCTGGGATTGAGACATTATTTTTAGCAGCAAAAATGTATAATACGGCTCCCAGAAAAAGAAAAATAAAATTTACTGGAACCAACATTGAACTCATCCAATACATATTTTTTTTAGCATCCTTCAGGTTCCGGCAACTCAAATTCTTTTGCATCATATCCTGATCAAGGCCGGTCATCACAATGGCAATAAAGGCTCCGGCAAAAAAGTCTTTGAGATAGAAATGCTTGTGCTGCCAGTCAAAATAAGTAAGTTGCGAGTACTCTGATTCCATTACACCATTAAACAACTCTCTCAATGAAACCTGCAAATCACCTGCAATCAAAACAATTGTGACAATGACAGCCAAAAGCATAAAAGTTGTCTGTAGCATGTCGGTCCAGACAATGGTTCTGATACCCCCTTTGAAGGTATAAAGCATGATCAGAATTATAAACAAAACCACTGTAAACCAGAAAGGAATGCCCCAGGCATCAAAGACAAACAATTGTAAAACGTTTACAACCAGAAACATTCTGAATGAAGCCCCAATTATCCTGGAAATAATAAAAAAGAAAGCACCGGTTTTATAGGACCAGAAACCGAATCTTTCCCCCAGGTATGAATATATGGACGTAAGATTGAGCCGGTAATACAATGGAAGCAATACATTGGCTATGACTGCGTAACCGGCCAGGTAACCAATAACAATCACCATATATGAAAAATGGGTGTTGCCAACATCACCGGGAATAGATATAAAGGTCACACCGGAAAGGGAGGCCCCGATCATGCCATAAGCAACAACATACCATGGTGATTGCCTGTTACCCAGAAAAAAGGTTTGGTTGTCAGATTTCCTTGAAGTGATCCAACCCACCATAAAAAGCATAGAAGTGTAAGCCAGAAAAATGGCAAGAATCAGGTATGGTGACATAATGCTATTTGGCAATTAGATGATTGGTGAAATCTTTGAGTGATGAATAGCGGTAAATATTTGCATTGTCCTTCAAATCCCCGGGATCGCCAATAAAAACATTAACCATACCTGCCTTTTTCCCAAACTCCATATCCGACATTGAATCACCTACCATTATGGACTTCTTCAGGTCTACATCCGGAAATTCTCTTTGAGCCTGGAAGGCCATGCCAGGATTTGGCTTCCTGGATATGTGGTTTATTCCTGCAAGGAATGGGCTGTAATATATTTTTGTGATACCCCCCCCTGCCTTGTCAATTTCATAGAGCATCTTTTCATGAATGGTTTCAAGTTCCCTTATACTCATCAAACCTTTTCCGATTCCCTGCTGATTTGTTACAATAAACAAATGGCCAAAAATACCAGAAAGAATTACAAGCGATTCCTTCACTTCGGGCAAAAACCGAAATTCTTTCCATGACCGTACATATCCATCAATGATCCTTTCATTGATAACTCCATCCCTGTCGAGAAACAGCGACCAGTTCTTGTCAAGACAATAGTCCTTCAAAATCATCTTGTGCCCTTTTATAGTCTTCAGGTATACCTATATCCAGGAAATATGCCATACAGCGCATTCCATAGAAATCATCCCGGGTATAATATTTTTCCAGGAAGTCTTTTTCAAAAGAAAACTTCTCCGGCAGATCAAGGCTCATAAAGTAATCCTTATTGATCAGATAAACCCCTCCATTAATAAATCCCTCCCCTTGTTTTTTACCTTTTTCACTGAATGCAATGATCTTATGGTCGCCATCTTTTTCTACCGAACCATACCGTGATACATCTTCAACATGATGCAATGCCATACTTAGTTTGGCAGCCCTTGAAACATGAAAATTCTCCATTCGTTTCAGATGGACATCATAATAAGTATCACCGTTAACCACCAATACTCTCCTTGATTCAGCCAGTTCCATGGCTTTTTTAACAGCACCTCCCGTTCCCAGAGGTTCATCTTCCCGGGAATAAATTAATTCAATCTGCTTGTATTTATTACCAAAATAGTTTCTTATGGCTTCTCCTTTGAAGCCGGTCGCAAAGATCACTTTGCTTATCCCCCATTCTTCCAGGTATTGAAGCTGATAATCCAGGAAAGGATGGTCCAAAACAGGTGCCATGGATTTAGGCATGTCAGGAACCATTCCTTTCAAACGGGTGCCCATTCCACCAGCCAGTATGATGACTTCACTGATCATTCCGGATAAAGTTCTTTTTCAACAATTTCACAGATCAGGTGCCCAATAAAGATATGTACCTCCTGGATCCTGGGGGTGTCTTCAGAAGGAACGGGAATAAGTATATCGCAATGGTCTGCCATTCTGCCTCCCACTTTGCCACTAAAACCAATGGTGATCATTCCTTTATCTTTTGCAGTTTTCAGAGCTTTGACAATATTGGGTGAATTTCCGGAAGTAGATATCCCGATGATGACGTCCCCTTCATGTCCCCTGGCTCTCACCATCCTTGAATATACTTCCTCATAACTATAATCATTGGCAACAGCTGTCATGTATGATGTATTAACATGAAGTGCTTCAGCATCCAACGGTGGCCTGTCGTAATAAAACTTACCCGAGAGTTCGGCGGCAATGTGCTGGGCATCTGCGGCACTCCCGCCATTCCCACATAGCAACACTTTATTGTTATTTTTATAAGCATCCACACATACGTTGGCAGCTGTTTGGATCGCATCCCGGATCTCTTCACTTTCGAGTATGGCCTGCTTTATCTTTATAGATTCCTGTAACCTTGTAATGATCATATTACTGCATGTTATTGTATTTGCCAAAATGCACAATTTCCATCAGTGCTTTCCTTTCATAGTCATGCCTGTTGATATCCTTTTTATCTGCGGGATAACCAAGTGGCAAGATCACAATTGGCTCAATATGGTCCGGCAATCCAAGGATCTTTGAACATAAATCTTTGTCAAAGTTACAAATCCAGCAGGTGGCCAACCCCTGATCCGCTGCCTCAAGTGTAATATGGTCAGCAGCTATTGCAACATCAATATCACAATGGTCTTTTCCATCTGCACGCTTCCAGGATTGTCGATGATCACCACAAACAACCAGTATCACCGGTGCTGTCCTGAACCATTCCCTTTTATATATCTGTTGCATATCCTCACGATTATCTGACAGGACAATGATTTTCAATGGTTGGTAATTGGCCGCAGAGGGTGCAATCCTTGCAGCTTCAAGGATGTTTTCCAGCTTTGCTTCCTCTATAAGCCTATCCTGATACCTCCGGGATGAAAACCTGTATTTAGCTATTTCAAGAAAACCCATAAATAGATTTTTGCTGACAAAAATAACAATATCGTTGA
>JAGYLD010000068.1 GCA_018401355.1 Bacteroidales bacterium | reverse complement strand
GTGAGGGTTACAAAGGCTTTTTACCTGGAGGTAATGATCAATATTGGCTTTTTGGAGTTGAATCTGCATCTGGGTCAGCTCCGTGACCAGGGTGTTTAACACCAGGGTGTCGGGTTCATCGGAGTAAAGGTGATCCAGTATTTCGTTTCGTTTTTCGCGGATGGCCAATGCCAAAGGCTGTGCCTGATTTCGGAAAGAATCCTGTATGCTGCACAACCGGGGTATTTGTGTTTCTGTGAGATCCAGTTCATTGCGGATGAATCCGGCGGTGATATCCCGGGTCTCAGTATTCAAGGCTTTCTCCTGCCGGTTTGCCAGCACAAAATAGGAGATCAGCACGGAAAGATTGATTACAACCAGAAACAGGAAGACCCAGAAAAGGGTTCTGTTCAAGGGATTCATTTCTGATAGTCTCATGGCTCGGAATTTTGGTTAATACTTATGTTTTCATCCATGAAATCATTTACAAACAGGCCGGAGCGGATCTTATCCAGGCTATCCTCCTCTGTCATCGTCATCTTCGCGCCGCCGCTTCCAAGGGTTATTCCTACTGCCATCGCTGCCAACAGGCCAAGTGTGACCAGGGCAGGTTTCCAGAAATATGTCCGGGATGCTTCCGGAACCGCCATCCTGTTTTCAAGATAATTCAGGATGCGGGATGACATGAAGGGATTGACATTTACATCTTTCTCACGGTCAATCACGGTCTCAAGGGATTGCATCCTTTCGGCCAGACTTTGGCAATCACCGCATCCTTCCATATGCTTATCCATTTCCCTTTTTAACTCCGGATCCGGTTTTTCTCTGAAGTAATCCGGTAGTTTCCTGTTTAATGTCTTACAATCCATATGTGTATTTACTTTATATATTCAGAAAAATGATCTGCAAGCTTTCCGTATAAATTCATCCTGGCACGGTGTATCAGCGATTCAACGGAAGAAAGACTCACTTTCATGACTTCGGATATTTCCTTATATGACAGATCCTCAAAACGATGCAGAATGAAAGCTGTCCTCTGCCGTGCGGGTAACTTCGAAATGCTGTCGTAAATTAGTCTTACATTCTCTTCTTCTCCCAGGAAATCGCGGATATCATTGGGTTCATCTGCTTCCTGGAGATGATTCCTGCTAAAAAGGTTAAGAAAGCCTTTTTTTCTCTTCACGGCATTGAGTGAGTAATTCACGGTTATCCTGTATATCCAGGTGGATATGGACGATTCATCCCGGAACTTCTCAGCTGATCGGAGTATCTCCAGGAAAATTTCTTGCGAAAGATCTTCGGCATCCTCCATATTGCCTGTGTACCTGTAAGCAGTCCTGACAACCTTTTCCTGATATTTGTTAACCAGGTACCGGATGGCATCCCTGTCTTTCCTGATGATTCCTTCTTTCAGCTCCCTGTCGGTCATGCATGTAAAGTTACCGTTCTTTAAAGACTGGTAATAACCTAAAAGACTGAAATAAGGGTTTTTGATACAACCCTCATTTCAGTATTATTTCCTAAATGGCGATAAAGTTACTTGGTTTTCGGCTGGCCAGTATTTTTATCCCCTGCATTTCGAATACAAGAACCATCCCGGTGCCTTAGTCCGTGACCTTTGCCGCATTTGTTTTTGTTATATCCACAGCAACCCTGATTTCCATTGCACTTAACTGATTTAAAATTATCGCAAGTTCCGTCTCCATCTTTATCAACAAAATTCCGGCCTTTTCCTGTTTTTCCGCGGATTGCTGCATTGTCGCAAATCCCGTCATTATTGGTATCTATAAATTCCCCAGGAGTAACGGAAGTAGCAGTGGCAGTTTTTTGAACTGATTTATCTCCGTCAGATTTCGTAACTTCCTGAGCATTCAGGGATCCAAGGATAAAAAATGACATTACAGCAATCAGTAAAATTTTTGAAATTGTTTTCATTGGTTTAAATTTAGGAATTAATAAATGATTTATAGTCTTTAGACAAAATTTATTTGAATAACTTGCACAAGAAAATTAAAACAATCACTTTATTAATCCAATAACCTGTTTTGATTATCGCTAATTTTGCATTATTGTTTCTGCAATCTGTCTGATTCTATCTTTATAGATTCATAAAAGTAAAATGGACAAAGTAGCTAAATATATTCTAAAATTCAGGTGGGTGATAATAATCCTGGTCATATTGACCACCGCCTTCCTCGGATATCAAATAAAAAACATCACCATCAATTCGGATGTGATCAGCAATCTGCCTGATGATGACCCCGATGCCGTTCTTCTTAAAGAGATCGCCCATGAATACGGTGGGAACAACATTGGTATGGTCATCCTGGAAACTGAAAATGTCTTTACCACGGATGTCCTGGAAAACATCGTTGAAATCACTGATACCCTCAGCCTGATCGAAGGCATCTATTCGGTCACTAGCCTTTCAAACATTCTCGAGATCAAATCCGGCGAATATGGCATGGAGATCGGAAAGCTTATTGATGAATATGATATTCCGGATACGCAGGTAGAACTTGAAGACCTCAAAAGCAGGGTGTTAAAGAAAGATCTTTACCGTGGCAACCTCATTTCCGAAGATGGCACTGCGACGGTCATTCTTTTTACTGTATCTGAAGGCGCTGATGTGACGAAAGTTGCCAAGACCGTAAAAAAGAAGGTTGAAAGCCTGAATATACAGGATAAAATATACTATGCAGGATCACCGATGCTGGTAACCTCCATTTCGGATCTGATAAACAGCGATCTGATTCGTTTGATCCCCATTTCCTTTTTCGTGATCGCCCTAATCCTTTTTTTGAGTTTCCGGTCGGTCAGGGGGGTTATTCTTCCTATGACAACTGCAGCCATTGCAATTATCTGGACAATTGGGATCATGGCGCTGACAGGATTCCAGATGTCGATGATCTCCAACAATATCCCCATCATTTTGCTGGCTGTAGGAAGCGCATATACCATCCATGTGGTTAACCGGGTGAATCTTGAAAGGGCGACCGACACACATAATACCATCACAAAAGCCCTGGTCTACATTTTTATACCTGTTATGCTCGCCTCCCTGACCACGATGGTTGGATTCATATCTTTCATTTTTGGTTCCTATTTAACCATGATACGGGAATTTGGGATTTTTACTGCTATTGGCACTTTCTTTTCCGCCCTGCTTGCTTTAACGTTTGTACCTGCATTAATTTACGTCCTTCCACCCAATAAAAAAGCCATTGAAAGGCAGCGCCGCAGAAACAAAAAATCATTTCTTACCGATTATGTGCTGGCCCCGCTGAAAAGATTGCTTTACATCCATCCAAAATATACGCTGACGACCTGGATTATGCTGATCCTGATCAGCATTGGCGGAATTTTTATGATCACCCGCAGTGTGAATATCCGTGATTATTTCAGAAAGGGCAACCCCACAAGGATTGCAGAAGATATCATGGTTAGCAAGTTCGGAGGCTCGAAACCCATTTTTGTTTTGTTTAAGGGCGACATGCAGGATCCCGAAGTGCTGAACTTAATGCTGCAAACTGAGGAATACATGAAAAAGAGCCCGGATATCCTGTCTACCCAGTCTGTGGTCGACATCATTGCCGATATGACCGAAGCGCTCGGAGAGGAAAGAGGGATTCCTGATGAAAGAGAAAAGATTGAGCAGCTCTGGTTTCTTCTTGACGGACAGGAATACCTGCAGCGCTTCGTCAACAGTGACCTGAGCGAAGGCATCATCCTCTCGAAATTCACATCTCCCGACAACAAATCGAAAAAAGAATTTGCCCGGTACATGAGGGATTATATCGATGCAAACTCGTCGGATGTGGCAACAATAAGGATCACGGGTATGCCCTTTGTAGATGTCACCATGGACAAAAGCCTTGTAAGAAGCCAGTTTGCCAGCCTTACCATCGCTATCATAGCAGTCATCATCATTGTGGGATTAATACTCCGGTCCTTTATTAATGGATTGTATGCAACCATCCCCATCGTTGCATCCATCATCATCCTTTTTGGCTTTATGGGGTACGTAGGCATTTCACTGAATATAGGGACCGTTCTGGTTGCGAGTGTAGCCCTGGGTATCGGGATCGATTATTCCATCCACGTCATGTCGCATTTCAGCCATACGTATAAAAAGGGCCAGGATATTTACAGAGCCCTCAGGGATACTATGATGATCAGCGGAAAAGCCATCATTATCAATGTTATATCGGTCTCCATGGGATTTCTTGTGCTTGTTTTTTCGGAGATGGTCCCCCTGGAATACTTTGGTTTGCTGATCGCCATCAGCATGATCTTTTCAGGTTTGGGTGCCCTTACCTTACTTCCTGTGATCCTGATCCTGGTTAAGAGAAAAGGAAAATTCATTAAGACACATAATGGTTAATTCCTCACTTATATTTATTTTTACAAACCTATAGAAATAATAATCATTAAACTGAACCGAACATGAAGTTTCTTCGGATATTTATTTATATCATAGTATCAACAGGCATTTCCTCATATGCCATCAGTCAGGATGCCAAAGAAATAATGAAAAAGCTGGATGATACAATATTTGCAGCTTCCGACAAGCAAGCCAGGGTAAAGATCATCCTGGAAAAAAAAGGTGAAACACAAAAGGTAAGAGAAGCAGAGATGATACAAAAAGGCATTGATAAAAAGCGATACAGGTATACATATCCGGAATCCCAGGCTGGTATTGCAACCTTGTCGCTACCCGATGGTATCATGTGGTTATACATGCCTGCATTCGGGAAACCAAAAAAGATCTCCCTGCTCGCCAAGAGCCAGGCTTTTACAGGAACAGACTTTTCCTACGAGGATATGACAGTAAATTCCTATGCAAATGAATACAAACCCACGTTGATTGAAAACACCAACAATGCATATGTGGTCAAACTGGTTCCCAGGTCTGATAAGTCAAATTACTCAAAGCTTATAATGTATGTAAATAGGACGAATTTCCATCCTGAAAAGATTGAGTATTATGATAAAAAAGACAGGCTGTATAAAGAAGCCGTGTATAATTACAAGAAAGCCGGAAAATACTGGTATGCCGAAGAAGTAACGATGACCGACCTTCGAAAAAACCATTCCACAATGATCCTGATGACAGAAGTGATCTTCGATCAGAAACTGCCGGATGAGGAGTTTACTGTTGAAAAACTTGTACCTGAAGAAAAATAGGACCTTCTCAAGAGAATTTACTCTGCTTTTTTTGGCGATTGCATAACTATCTTCGGGGTGTATTGTCCAGATAATTATTCAAAGGATCTTGTGTTGTAGTATTCAGTGATTTAATCCAGTCAATGGTTGGATCCCTGTAATTGGATGAAGTGAACTCAGGATCAGGGTCATACTTACTGAAGTCACTGTTTGACAGAGAATACAGATAATCCGTTATCAGCACAGTATATGTTGTGCTATAATCAACGGGTGTTCCATCAAGGAAGTTATATCCCTCAATTGTTGTCATTCCTCCTGGCAGTAAATAATCAATACATTCTATGAGTTGTTCCCCTGTCAGTTCAAGTTTGATGATGGAATTCTCAAAAGGCAGCACCCCCACAATGGTGCCCAGGGTAATATCCCCCGCCGGTATATCCTGACGGATCCCACCAGCATTTGTTAAAGAGACATGGGCATCAGGATAGCTGACAAGCCATGAGTCTGTGATCATATTTGCCATTCCGGCTGAACCCCTTTCAATAGTAGCTGAGCAATACCCGATGACTTCGCCGAGGGCATTTTGTTCCTCTTGTTGCCAATAGCTTACAATATTTTCTACATCATTGTCTAAAGAACCCTTGTTGTTTTCAACGAGGGTATATGAGATAATTGAAGTGTTTCCTGAATTTTTATCATAGGATAGTTCAACTTTAGCATAGTTGCGCATGTAGGAGCCTGCTTCAATTAACAAAACACCATCCTGCATTTTGGCCACTTTTTCATGGCAATGGCCACCGGTAATTATGGTTACACCCTGGGCTTTTGCAACAGGGATCAAAGCTTCCATTTCAGATTCACAAATGTGACCAGCCACGATAATTACCTCTGCCCCGTCATTTTTAGCTTCCGGTACATATTTGATCAGAGCATCTTCATAATCAGTAAAATTGTAGTCTTCTACATTGGCCGGAAAAGTAGTCCAGGGCGTTGTTGTGGAAGCCAACCCCACAATACCCACTTTAACTCCATTACAATCTTCGATCATATAAGGCAATGCAAAGCCGGGGATTTGATTTCCTGATTTGGTGGTTATATTGGCTGCCAGCAGTGGGAAATCCATTTCCTGTAATCTTTCTTCCAGGATTTCAACAGTAAAATCAAATTCGTGGTTTCCGATGACAGCAGCGTCATATTCCATAGCATTCATGACTTCGACCATCGACTTACCTTCAAACCATGTTGATAAGGCAGGTCCAGACCACATATCCCCACCACTGAGTACGAGAAAGGCATCAGAGCCATCATATCCTTCCAGTGACTTCCACATTTTCATGATCCCCGGGGCGCCATCAGCATCGTCATTAGAAGCCATCCATCCATGCTCATCATTGGTATATAAAATGGTGATATTCTTAACAGGTTGATCCTGATCGCCCTGATCCTCATTGTTCTTTTTGCAGGAACATCCTGTACCAATAAAAATAATAAGCAATATCCACAAATACGAATTTTTCATTTTGTTTTTTTTGTAAAATTACAATTAGGTTATTATGAATTCAAGTTTAATAAAATTTCCATACAATCAACCAAATAATCCCAAATAAATTAAATAACCGGGGACGATCCATTCACATGCATATGGCCTTTTCAATATTGCAAATCAACCATTGAGGTTTTATTCCGGGAAGAAAGACCGGATAAAACAACAGGAATTCTAATCCTGGTGGGGGAGGATAGGTGTTAAGATTGCTTTTATTCAGGATGAGATCATTTCCCAGGTGTTTCTAATCACTTTCACAATTGCTGAACCAGGTGCATATTCTGAGATTGTCTTGCCCTGAACCATTGCCTCAACAAATTTTTTATCAAATGGAATTTTGCCTGTTATTTTAATATTATTGGATTGTAAAATGCTTACAATTCTTTCAGAAATACCAGCGTTGACATCAAATTTATTAATTATTCCAAAGATATCTACATCATACTTACTTATGAGCTCAATAATCCTTAGCAAATCATGATAACCAGATTCAGAAGATTCTGCAACAAGCAGGATTTTATGAATGCCAGCGAGGGATGCGATCACAGGACAGCCAATCCCTGGTGGCCCATCATTAATTATGATATTATAATTCTTGCTTCTGGCAATTTCCCTGGCTTTTTCTCTCACAGTGGTCACCAGTTTTCCTGAATTCTCTTCCCCCGGGCCCATCCTGGCATGAACAAGGGGACCAAATCTTGTGTCTGAGACAAACCATTGATTGTTCATTGAACGAATGGAGAAGATGGCAGATTCAGGACAAAGGCGCTCACACAAGCGACATCCTTCACAATGAAGGGAATCTATCTCAAACCAACCATGATCTGTTCGTTTTATCGCATCAAAACGGCAGGCATCCTGGCAGATTCCACAGCCTATGCAGGCATCAGGATCAATTTCTGCCTTAGTCCCCCCCTCAAATGCATGGGTTTCCAGGATGTCAGGATTAAATAACAAGTGAAGGTCTGCCGCATCAACATCACAATCAGTGAATATGGCATTCTTCGCAAAAGATCCGAGTGCTGCTGTTATGGATGTCTTGCCTGTGCCACCTTTGCCGCTTAATACAGTTAGTTCCCGGATCATTGTTGTTTGAATTCAAGGATTTTTCTAATAATTTTTTGATAATGAATAGCATAGTTTTTATCGATCCTGGAAAGGATCATACCCTCAGAAAATTTTCTGGCGTATTCCTCATTAAAAGGGATTTCTTCCAGGATATCTATTCCTTCATCCTCAAGATAGTCATAAACAGCCCGGTCTCCCAGCCCTGCCTTATTGATCACCACACCAAAAGGAAGATCCATTTCCCTGATAAGTTCCACAGCTATCTTTAGGTCATGCAGTCCGAAAGGAGTTGGCTCAGTGACCATAATCACAAAATCAGCATCTAAAACGGATGTAACGACTGAGCAGCTTGTTCCTGGCGGAGCATCAAAAAGTATTACTGAAGCAGCATCTAATGCCTCCTTTTTGACTCTCCTTATTACAGGCGTTTGAGCTGCTGAACCGATTTTTAAACGCCCTTCCAGAAGCCCTTTGCCAAAACCAACATCATATCCCGACATCAACCCAATCTCATGATCTTTTTCTATCAGGGCGTCATCCTGGCATGCATACAGGCATGCACCACATGAATGGCAAAGGTCTGGTGCTATACTGGCATATTGTACAGGAGGGATGACTGTGATGGCATTGTATTCGCAATATTCAACACATTTCCTGCAATAAGTACATTTACTGGTATTAATTTCCGGAACTGCTTGAGTGACTTTTACTTCTGATCGTAAAATTGCATTTTTAAAAAACAAAAGGTCATCAGGCTCTTCAACATCACAATCAACAAGCAAAGTATCATTATCAAAGTTCTTTACAAGGCTCCAGTAAAGATTGGTAGCAACAGTGGTCTTGCCTGTCCCTCCTTTTCCACTGGCAACAGTAATTTTAAATGACATTTGTGCAAGCGTTATTTCCCGGTGATACTGTTAATGACATTTGCGATGATTTGGCCTTCATCCTTCAAAATCACCATTTGAATGCCGAAACGATCCAGTAAAGATTTAGCCTTGGGTCCGAAATCCCCGGAAATGACTTTTTTTACACCCTGCTCGATGACCGTTTCTGCTGCGGTAGTGCCAGCAGCAGAACTTTGCAGCTTTGCCTTGTTTTCAATAAATTCAGTTTCACCGGTTTCTTCATCCAGGATGCAAAAAAACTCACATCTGCCAAACCTGGGATCCAAGGTGGCATTTACATCGGAGCCATTCGCAGTAATAATAGTTTTCATGTTTTTGATCTTATTTATTGTTTGTACTTCCTGTTGAATTCATTAGTTGAATGCTCTGTGACCTGCATACAGGACAAATTCTTTTGATCCGGGGATTGGGGATGGTGAAAGCATTTTCACAGTCGTTGCACCGGAACCAGTTTTCATCAAAATATACATTCCCATATACAGTTTTTATGGTTTTTGCCTCAACGAAAGCCGACGCTATTTTCCTGCGTGCACTTTCATAGATCCTGGCAAAGGTCGCCCTGGATATGCCCATCAGATGACATGCCTCATGATGAGGCATAAGATCGTAATCCGCCAGCTTTATGGCTTCATACTCCTCATATAGCAGTTCCACTTCCCCATCACAAACCTTGCTGGATCCAAAGGGCTTATAGCCTTTAAAAACAGGAGGAGCAACTATTTTCCTGGGACTTTTCCTTCTGGGCATATAATAAAATAATGGACAAATATAATGAGAATATTCTCATAATGCAAAATATTAAAAAAAATCCTGGCCAGAGATTATTGACTGCGTTAATCAAAATTTACCGGCCAGGAATAAATAGTTTTCAATACAGCTGTTCTAAAAGGCTACTTATCAACCATCACCTTTTTTACGGCAATGATCTCGTTTTCACTGATCAATTTGAGAAAATACATTCCTGCCGGCAGCGATGAGAGATCAACGGAATTTTTCTGTTGACTTCCTTCAATTGCTGTGTTTTTTATCACTCTTCCGCTAACATCCGTAATTTCAGCACGGTCATATTCCATAGAACCATTATTTTCGATAAAGAGCAGATTATTTACTGGGTTGGGATAAATGCTGATCATATCCTGCATTCCATCCTCTATCCCTGCAACCTCTCCGATAAGATATGCAACCGTAAAATATGCAAATTCCACGTCTTCATAAATTCTTTGAACGAAGTTTCTATGACTGTCGCTATACCAGAAATACTCATTGTATATATATGAACTTGTATTCACCAACTCACCGTCGATAATCAAAGCGGTGGAATCTTCATGTACCTTTTTGATCCTAAGCACATTACTATAGGTGCCTTCCGGGTTGGTCAGGGTGCCCCATCCATCTGCAGTAACAGTCATTGTGCCGATAATAATCTGCTGCATATCGATAACAGGGTTCATGTCAAGAACTACATGGTAATCATCAACAAAGCTGTTACCAAAAGCAAAAGGATAAATCATTACTTTCCATGGATCAGGATATTCATTATAAATATTGACCTGATCAACCGTTTGGCCGATTCCTTTTTCAATGGTATGTTGGGAAGTACCTTCAAAAAAATGATACTGAGCACCATCTATCATTTTTTGCGCAACATTACATCCACTAACCATTGATGCGTAGGGTGTGTTTTGTGGATCCACAAAGTCATAATCAACATTTTCTGCACCTTCATACTGGGTAAAATCCCATGACACACCGGCACCGTCAGGACCTACATCCACGCCAAAAACTTCCGGAATGGATTTGACTATTGCACTATATCCGATAAGCGGAGCATGGTTGGCATGGGTGATCACAGTTTGTCCGTATGAAAACACGGTACAAACAGAAACAAAAACGATGCTTAAAGCTAAGGTAAAATTTTTCATAGGAATTAAATTTTATTGGTTAATAATTGATTTTATCATTGCTGAAATAGTTAATGATCTTTCGCAGGGCAGCTATGCGATATTCCAGGTTTTTTTTCCTTTCCACCTTTTCACTGGGATTGAGAGGTTTTTCCTCTGTTTTTTTTTTATTGCCTCTTTTCATCATTTTCCCGGTCTATCTTTCCACAAAACTAATTATCAGAATGAGGTAATAAAAATTCTCGGGGTTCCAAAAGGTTTTTGGGCAGGTTTCAAAAAGTAGCAAAAAATGCTAAATACTGATTTACTGGTGTTTAACTGTGATTGGATTTACAATTGGATCAGGTATGGAACCAGGCTGTCATCAGAATTCAAACCCAGTTTTTTACGCAAACGGTACCGGCTTGACTTTATACCAGCTTCAGATTTAAAAGTAATTGCGGCAATCTCTTTTGTAGTCAGGTTCAATCTTAGCAAGGCAGCAATTTTGATCTCTGAGGATGAAAGTTCCGGACAAATTTTCAAAAGTTTATCATAAAAATCAGTATGGATATTCTTGAATATATGATCAAATTCATTCCAGGAATTATTTTTTAACCGTCCTTCCAATTCATTCAGAACAATATGAATGCTTTTTGCCAGGCCTTCATTTTCCCTGTGATCATTCCTCAGTGATTCAAGTTTTTCCATAATGCTGTCAATTGTTTCATTAATGCGCAGCATTTCCAGTGCTTTGGAAGCAAGTTCACGGTTTTTGGATTCCAACTGTTCTTTTAGCAGTTGTTGTTCTTTGTTCCTGATTTTATCCTGCTGGTCCATGATAATCTTCTCCTGTTCCAGCAGTTTTTTCTGGCGCAACAGTCCACGGCCTTTCATCCTGAACAAGATGATCGTTAAGGCAAGTATAATGAGGAGGGCGGCAATGGATATGGATAATATCAGATTGTTTTTTGCCTGTATCCTGTTACGGCTTTTCAATAACCGTATTTCATTGTCCTTTCGTTCTGTTTGAAATTTAACCTCAAGTTCCTTTATGATCTTTTCCTTATTGGCTTCATTGATGCTGTCGTCAATTTGGTTATGAAGGGATACAAATTCGAAAGCGGATTCATAATCCCCATTCAATGCGTATACAGATGCCAATGTATTATAGTACTGACTTTTAAGTACAGGATTTTCCAATTCTTTCGCCAGGTCTGCTGTCTGCTCCAATACCTTGAATGCAGACTCAAATTCTTTACTGTGTCCCATGGCAAATCCAAGTTCCAGCTGGGCGAGGCATACCCCCGTTTTCTCGCTGATCGCTTTAAAATTATCACGGGAAGAAAAAAGCAGTTCTTTGGCCTTTTGATATTGTCCCATTCTTACGAATAACCTGCCCAATTGCAACTGAGAACTTGCAACCCCACGTTGCTCGCCAAGGGAATCTCTGATGAACAAGGCCCTGTTTTGGTAAAATAATGCTGAATCAAAATTCCCCGAATTCTCATAGGCTCTGCCCAGACCGGCAGAAACAATGGCAACACCGGTCATGTCATTGATTTCTCTTTTCAATGCCAGACCTTCTTTTAAAAGCGGAATAGCCTGCTGAGGTTCATTCCTGCTGATATGCAAATTCCCAAGACTTATCAATCCTATGGATTTCAAGAAGGTGTTGCCAAGAATGCTTCCATTATTAATCACTTCATGATAATCTTTAATGGCCTCAAGATGGTTGCCACTTATATCCCTGATGGCTCCGGTTGCCAGATGGTAATAGGCCAAACCCTTCAGATCTTTTTCCTCCGACAGTATCTTCCCGGCTTTCCCAAGGTAATCCAAAGCTATATCATATTCATCCTTGTAATAATAGGCCCTTCCCTGCCAAAGGTAACTTTCAGCAATGCCTTTTTCGTACCTGATCTCACTGGATATGGTGTGGGCTTCCTGAAGATATAAAAGTGCCTTTTCATAATTTCGGCTGCAATAATATTCCCCAAGCTTATTCAAAAGGTTTACCCTGGAGGTATCGTATGGAAAATCATTGAGTCTCTTTTCTTTTTCAAGGATGGCCTGGTTTCCTGAAAACCCATAGCAGGAAAAGAAAATCAATGCAACGGAGAAAATAATTCGAATTGGCATGTTTTTAATTTAACCCCTGGTTCAGGCAAATTAATGAATTCTATAATGATATACATAGCAAATATACAACAATACTTACTATTCATTTCTGCTGATTTGTTTTTCCGGTAAAAATTGAATTGCCCCGCTGGACTTTTGAATATCAATTTTATATCTTTATATCAAAGATAAAACCTTTAAGAAAATGAATTCAATTAGAGCATTATCGATTATTTTCATATTGGCTCTTGTAGTTGTTTTTTCCTGTAAAGACGATAAAAAAGACGCCTGTGAAGACACAAAGACCGCCCCCAAAACATTGATCCTTAAAGCCAATGTTTTCATTAAAAACCAGGCTGGTGATCCAATCGTGAACGAGTTTGTAACACTAAGGTTAGAAAGAAACGGATGTGGTGCCAACGAGGCAACCTATGTAAACAATTTTAATGGCAATACCGATACGGTCGGTATATTTTCATCTGATTATGTGAGTATGATCTTCGATAATACCGCGGATGAGGGTTTCATCGCTGCCACTGCCCCTGACCTGAATGCCATAAAAAACTGGAGCAACTCAACCATTCTCTTCGATGATTTCGCTGATGGTGATACATTAGTAAGAGATCTAACCATCAATGATGATAAATAGTATGTTTAAATGCTGTCACCCAGGAAACGTTTTTCCTGCTGTTTCACGCCGAAGCTGAACCTCAGGAATCCCATAACGAGTGAAACATGCGGGTCTTTTTGGCGGAACCAGGTAGCAGCATCCCGGCTTGCAAACCCGAGTTCCCAGGAAACATTCGCTCTGTTGATGGGGATGAAAGTGATGCCCACAGGAAGATTCCATCCAAAACCACCTCCATAG
>JAGYLD010000067.1 GCA_018401355.1 Bacteroidales bacterium | reverse complement strand
ATTAGGAGACGAAACCTCTGCTCTTTCAGATTCTTTTCAAAACAACCTTTTAGCACCACCAGTTTATACAAGGCCAAGAGAATTTGAAGGTATGAAAGTTCCGGAAATACTTTTATCAGGAAATGATAACAAAATCCAGGAATGGCGTTATGAAAAGGCAGTAGAAAGAACCAAATCAAAAAGACCGGAATTACTGGACGAAAATTGAAACATATTTGCAAAAATCCTTTAATATTTGATAATAAAGAAGTATATTTGCAGCCATTTTTAAGAAATTCTATAAAACAAAGGAAAATGGGCAAGAATGAAAAGATGAAATTTGTTGAGGAAATGGTATCTGTAAAAGAATTTCCTGTCTTTAAATCTGGTGATACCATTACTGTTCATTATAAAATCCGTGAAGGTGGAAAAGAAAGGATCCAGAATTTCACTGGAATTGTGATCCAAAGGAAAGGTTCCGGAAACACAGAAACCTTCACTGTAAGAAAAATGTCCGGTAGCACAGGTGTAGAACGAATATTTCCAATCTCTTCTCCTTTCATTGAGGAAATACAAGTTAACAAAAGAGGTGTGGTCAGAAGAGCAAGAATATTCTACCTCAGAGGATTAACAGGCAAAAAAGCAAGGATCAGGGAAAAAAGGATCTAATAAAGGAAAAAAAAAATCAAAAGCTCCGGGTATTCGGAGCTTTTTTTTTGATCTTTTTTGTAATTTCAGGTGTTATTCTATTTAATTCGTATTAGTAAAATAACCAGATATGGATTACTCACTTCTAAAGGACGTACTTATAATTTTTGCCGTTTCCATTTTCGTTATTTTTATTTTCAACAAATTTCGTATTCCTTCAATACTTGGATTTCTGCTTACCGGTATTTTGATAGGCCCGAATGGATTCCAACTTATTAGTGCAGTTCATGATGTGGAAGTCCTGGCAGAAATTGGAGTTATCCTTCTGCTATTTACCATCGGAATAGAATTCTCTCTCGAAAACATGATTAAAATTGGCAAGTCCATTCTTGTTGGTGGGTCTGTGCAGGTTACACTTACAATTGCAATTATCACCCTGATAGCCTACCAAATTGGTAATCCATTAAATGAATCGGTTTTCATAGGATTTTTAATCGCCCTTAGTTCAACAGCCATTGTTCTTAAACTTATCCAGGAAAAAGGGGAAATATATTCTGCACACGGAAGAACTTCGCTGGCCATACTGATTTTCCAGGACATTATCATCGTACCCCTTATCCTCATCACTCCAATGTTGGCCGGTCAGGGAACAGGGGAAAGTGGATCTTACCTTTGGATACTGGCCAAATTTATTGGTATAACAGCAATTGTAATCATAGGAGCAAAATATCTGGTTCCCACCATCCTGTACCAAATTACAAAAACACAAAACAGGGAACTGTTTCTATTGAGTATCATCGTTATTGCATTTGCCGTTGCTTTCCTGACTTATTCAATTGGGTTATCCCTTGCATTGGGAGCATTTTTAGCAGGACTTATGGTGTCGGAATCAAAGTATAGTCAACATGCTCTTGGAAGTATCGTGCCGTTCCTTGATGTTTTCACCAGCTTCTTTTTTGTGTCTATCGGCATGTTGATGGACATTAACTTTTTCCTCAACAATCCGGTAAGAATACTGCTGTTCACAACCCTTGTTCTTTCTGTCAAAACCTTTCTGGCTTCTTTTGCCACATTTATTCTTGGATTTCCGCTCAGAACCAGCATCATAGTTGGATTCACACTTAGCCAGGTCGGAGAATTTTCTTTTATATTATCCAAGATCGGCATTAATTCAGGAATACTTAGCGAAGAAAACTATCAACTTTTCCTGAATGTATTCCAATTCTGCTTTTTCATTTATTATCAGATTATCAATGGATTGCTGATCTTGTTATTGTAAAATTCCCTCTCCCGGATAGAATAAAATACGGGTTATTCCCAAAACCAGAAAGCACCATTGGAAAAATCAAGGATCATCTCATCATTGTGGGATATGGAGTAACCGGAAAAAATGTTGCCAGGGCTGCAAAATTCGGCAATATATCACATGTAATCATTGAAATGAACCCTGAAACTGTTAGAAAGGAGCTCGACAAGGGTGAAATTATTTACTTTGGAGATGCAGCCCAAATTGAGGTTCTTGATCATGCCAACATTGAAGAGGCCCTTACCCTTGTCATCACAGTTCCATATTCTTCAGATACCAGAAGAATCGTATCGATTGCCAGAAAATTAAATCCGCATCTTCATATCATTGTCAGAACCAGGTTTCTTAATGACATGAAATCTTTACATGAGCTTGGCGCAGACGAAATCATTCCTGAGGAATTTGAAACCTCAGTTGAAATCTTTACCAGGGTTTTGGCAAAACACCTGGTTCCAAAAAGTGAAATAGAAAAACTTGTTGCTAAGATACGGGAAGACGAATATGAAATGTTTCGAAAACTATCCATCAATGACACTGATTATTCAAAACTGCGTGTAAACATCCCGGAATTTCCTGATTCCAGTGATAAAGATTAAAATTCTAAACGTTGCTATTCCTGATACACCGACATCAGTTATGTCAACCTCTGTCTAACAGCCTCATAAAGAAATAATCCTGCTGCAACAGATACATTAAGTGAATCAATCTTTCCCCGAATGGGGATACTGGCTTCTGCATTTAATAGTTTTCTAATTCTTGGAGAGATTCCATCTTCCTCTGATCCCATTACTATTGCTGTAGGAACTGTAAAATCAAACTCTGCATATCCCTTCTCTGCTTTTTCAGTTGCACCAATTAACTGAACGCCACTTTCCTTTAATAAGAGCAAGGCGTCCTCAAGCATATTATACCGGCAAACAGGCAGATCATTCAGAGCACCTGCCGAAGCTTTCATAGCATCCGAGTTAATAAGCACCCCTCCCCTGGATTGAATAATAACCCCATGCGCTCCCGCGCATTCTGCAGTTCTGGCAATGGCCCCGAAATTTCTGACATCAGTTATGCGATCAAGAACAATAAACAAAGGCACTTCCCCTTGTTCAAAAAGCATAGGCAAAAGGTTTTCCAGGTTTTGATATACAACCGGTGAAAGATAGGCAATAACACCCTGGTGGTTTTTCCTGCTGATCCTGTTTAACTTTTCCTTCGGAACAATATGGTAAATCAGTTTACTTTCCCTGATTTTTGAAATCAATTCCTGAATGAGATCGCCACGCAATCCTTTTTGAATATATATTTTCTCAACCTCTTTTCCTGAAGAAATTGCCTCGATAAGTGGCCTGATACCAATGACCAACATTTCCTTTTTCACGTTTCAAATATTATTTGTCACAAAAATAATATTATTGTCTGTGCAACCTTAAAATCTTTCCTCCTGTCTGTAATGCAGAATCCAATAAACAGGCTTTGATTAAACTAACCTGATGATTGTAGCTCACTTACTAATACTTACGAACATTCTTTACTTGCATAAAATCAAAGCCTGTTTTTTTTTACTTTTACAGGCATAATTTACAAAACATTTTCGTCTTATGAAATACGTATTACCTTTTCTTTTAACCACATTAACAATTTCTTTGTTTGCACAAACACCCCCGGAATCATTTGATTTGCGTGATTATAATGGTGAAAACTATGTTACAAGTATAAAAAGCCAACAAGGGGGTACATGCTGGACCTTTGGTGCCATGGCTGCTATGGAAGGCAATTTGTTGATGACAGGAAATTGGGCTGCGGCTGGAGAGACAGGTGAACCCAATCTTGCAGAATATCATTTAGACTGGTGGAATGGATTCAACCAACATAACAATGACGATTTAGACCCTCCTACCGGCAACGGACTGGAAGTACATTATGGAGGTGATTATCGCGTCACAACAGCTTATCTGTCACGGCTTGAAGGGGCAGTTAGAGATATTGACGGACAGTCATTTACAACACCGCCTGCAAGGTACTTGGACAGTTATCATTATTATTATCCACGGCATGTTGAATGGTATGTTGTTGGAGAAGACCTTTTAAATATTGACCTTATTAAAAATATGGTAATGTCCCACGGCGTTATGGGTACCTGTATGTGTGTGGGAAGTTATTGGGGACCGGGAAACACCCATTATCAGCCGCCATCAAGTACAGAAGATCCAAATCATGCTATAGCAATTATTGGTTGGGACGATGACAAGGTTACTGGAGCGCCAGAACCCGGCGCCTGGCTTTGTAAAAATAGTTGGGGCCAGGGTTGGGGCGATGATGGATTTTTCTGGATCTCATATTATGATAAACACTGTGGACAACATCCGGAAATGGGAGCCATTTCTTTCCAGGAAGTTGAATATCTGCAGTATGATAATTGTTATTATCACGACTATCATGGATGGCGAGACACACAGACAGAAATTTCAGAAGCATTCAATGCATTTGTTGCTGAAAATGATGAAATACTCAAATCAGTAAGCTTTTTCACTGCCGCTGACAATGTTGCATATACAATAACTGTTTTTGACAACTTCACTGATGGTGATTTGATGGATACGCTGGCAAATATCTCCGGTACTTTTGAATATACTGGCTTACATACAGTCGATTTAGAACAGGATGTTCAACTTGGAACTGGTGAAGATTTCTTTATTCACCTAAGTTTATCAGATGGAGGACACCCATATGACAGAAGCTCTGTTGTACCTGTATTACTTGGCTCAGACCAGAGAACACTCGTCGAATCATCCGCCAGCGAAGGAGAAAGCTTTTATAAACAGGATGATGAATGGCTTGATTTCTATTTTTATGATGATCCGTCAGGCTACCAGAATACTGGAAATTTCTGCATAAAAGGGTTGACCGTTATTGATTCATTGGTAGGAATCGGACAAAACATTCAGGAAAATATGTTGGTCGCAAATTTGAGCAACTTTCCGAATCCTTTTATCAAGAAAACAACCATTACCTTTAACCTGAATAGCAATTCATATGTCGACCTGAACATTTATGACAATTCAGGTAGACTGGTGGCAGTTTTAAGCAATGAGAACTTAGCAGAAGGAACGCATAAGTTTGAATGGAATGGCCTCGACATCAATGGTTTGAGAGTTGAATCAGGAATATACCTTTGTACGTTGATTTGCGAAGGATCAAGTGAAAACATCAAACTGGTAATTCTGGAATAATAGGGCAATTATCTTCGCCAGCCGGAAACAGCATCGTACCACTTTTCCTTGTAAGTTAACGATTTAACCAAAACATAATCGTTGTCCGAAAAAGGGTTTTCTATTTTAACAAACTGGAAACGTAAAGAGTTGCTGTTTCCCTCTTCGCCATAAATCCATTCTTCAAAAGTGTCGGACCTGTATACAATTTTAGGTTCTCCAAAAACAATATAAATGAGACCTCTGTCGGTTTTCCACCCCTCAATAAAAGATGAAAAATATTTATTGAAGCTTCCTCTTACTCTTCCATAATATTTACTTATCATAGATTTTGCTCTCAGTGGATTTCCTGCATTTTTCAACCAGAATTGATCAATGGCCATTTTTTTATCAGGGTTCTCCTCCAACCCGGCAAATTCCTTACTGGTTGTGATATATTTAAGAGGATTTAAAAGCTCATCTATATTGACAACATCAGGGAACCCTTCATAGAAATTGAAAAGTGTTACACCCGTTTTTTGTGTGGTATCATCTTGAAACTGGTAAAATCCCTCATCTATGAAGTTCAACAAAGGGGTTCTGCCATTGGCCACATTAATTTGGAATAAACTATCAGCGGTGTAATGGAATGATAGCGGATCCTGGTTTGCGAAAGGAGGAAGTGCAACCGGGAAATCCCTGTTATAATATCTCACAAAAATTGAACCTGAATCAACAGGAACATCAATATAAAAAATATCATTAAGATCAATATAAGAATCATTCTTCACGCTACCATCTTTATTGAAAACCCTGTAATCAAATTGATTGTTCTTTTTCATTTTCGGAACCTCAACAAAAAAATATGTAGAGGCATTTCCGATAACATCAGTCACATCAATTCTGGCCACATAATTCTTTCCGCGCAAAGCAGGCAAATAAAAAGCCACCGTATCAACCGGAGCTACAGAAGAGATTAAACCAACCGTATCTGTAATTCTGACTGTACTACTGTCTATCGTTTGTTTATCCTGATAAGATTTATAAAGCCTGTATTGGATAATGGCCTCTGCATGCCTTTTTTGAGTGTCTTCAGCCTCTTCGTATGTAAAATCATTAAAATCAACCTGAATCTCAAGAACAGACATAGTATCAGAAGAATGCCATAGAAGGATTTTAGGTACAGTAAAATCCCCCCCCCGGTAATAATGAGCTATACTCACCACACTCAATTTTGGTCCTACAGAACATGCGGAAAGGAAAAGCAGCAGCATCAATACATATGATACTTTATTGTTCATTTTCATCGTCCTCAATTAAATGTGCAGGAATTTCTTTACTTGCTTTGGCACCCAGTTTCCTCAGCTTTTCTATCCTGACCACTAAATTACCACTTCCGGAAAAAAGTTTTTTATGAGCTTCATCATATGTTTTCTGGGTCTGGGCCAACTGAACCCCAATTTTTTCAAGATCTTTGATAAAAGAAACAAATTTATCATACAGGTTGCCACTTTGGCGTGCAATTTCAATCGCGTTTTGAGTTTGTTTTTCATGCCTCCAAATGGATGCTACAGTCTTTAGTGTTGCCAGTAAAGTAGTTGGACTTACAATTACGATTTTTTTATCCCATGCCAGATTAAATAGTGATGGTTCTTGTTGAATGGCAATACTAAAAGCCGATTCTACCGGTAAAAATAAAAGCACGAAGTCAGGTGTATCCAATGTAGGCGCTTCCTGATAGTTTTTTAGGCTTAAATTCCTGACATGGTCTTTTATTGAATCAAGGTGGCTTTTTAAGAATTGTTCCCTTTTAATATCATCAGTCTCATTAACATATGCATCATATGCGACCAATGAAACCTTCGAATCAACAATTATATGTTTGTTTTCAGGCAGATTAATAATAACATCAGGACGCATAAGTTCCCCATCCTGATTTCTATCTGAATATTGAATAACATATTCACTCCCTTTGTTTAAACCTGATCTTTCCAATACCCTTTCCAGGATTATTTCGCCCCAGTTACCCTGTTTCTTTGTATCTGATCTGAGTGCTTTCGTTAGGTTATTGGCTTCTTCACTGATCCTCTTATTCAGTTCATGGAGACTTTTTATCTCAGCTTTCAAATCAGTTTGATCTTTTATGCCTTTTTCATAAGTATCTGAAACGACTTTTTCGAATTTTTCAATCCGCTCTTTAAAAGGAGTAAGAATACCCTCCAGATTTTTCTGGTTAGACTGAACAAAATCATTGGTATTCTGTCGCAATATCTTGGATGCTATATTTTCAAATTCAACATTGAATTTCTTATTAAGTACTTCAAGGTCTTTTTTATATTCTGTCATTTTATCAAGCAAATTGCGGTTATCCGCTTCCTGCGTTGCTAATTTCAGACGTGTATCAGATAAATTGTTCCTTTCTTCTTCAACCTCATCAATTAGTTGCTTATTTTCATTTTCCAGGATTTTGTAACGCTCTTCAAATACAGCTTTCTGCTTTTCGGCCTCCAACATTTCCGACTGAAGGACGGCATTTTTCTTAAATCTTTGAATTGCAAAAAAAGCATACCCCAAAACCAATCCTCCTATTAAGCCGATAAAAACTAAAAATAAATCACTCATAGCAATGGTTTATTAAATTATGACACATGTCAATCGGAAATGAAATTTCATTCAGAAATTCATATCTTTACATCAATGCAAATTCTCTTGACCATGCAAACAAAATTAACTAATATTTCCTGTTTGCTGATATGTATGTTGTTGTTTTATCAATTTTCCCATGCACAGGAATATCAGCCACCCACACCTGTTGGAGGAGCATCCCAAATGGAAGACTTCATATGCTATGAAATGGTCTATCCACAAAATGCACTTAAAAATAATATTAAGGGAAAAGTGACCATTAAATTCCTGGTTACCAAAGAAGGACAAACAGAAGACCCCAGGATCATATCTTCAGGAAATTCAGAGCTGGATGATGAAGCTTTAAGAATATTTAATAAAACCCTATGGAACAATGCGTTAAAAATGGGCAAGCCTGTTGATGCAGAACAAAAGATCGAAATTAGGTTTAATCCACGAAAGTACTTGAAGCATTGTAAAAAAAGAGGATTTGACAAATTTTCATATGATGGCTTAATTGTTGATTCAACCGAAAATGTTTATCAATTAAAGGATTTGACCCAACCACCGGCACTTATTTTCGAAGACGATAACAACCTTAGCAGTTTTATTTCGCAAAATCTTAATTACCCTGAAGCGGCATTCAAACAAAACATTGCCGGAGAGGTAGAACTAATTTACATTGTTGAATCTCATGGGGGCATTTCCCACATTGTTGTAAGCAAACCTCTGGGTGGGGGTTGTTCTCAGGAAGCTGTTCGAATTGTTAAATTACTAAAATACAAGCCAGGTATGATAAACAACACAGCGGTCAGAGTGAGAATGACACTTTCTTTGACATTTCAACTTCATGACAAACAGGGAATCAATTATGTTCCTACCACACCCACAAGTGGCTATTAATTAAAATGAAAAAAATTGGATTGATTTCTGACACTCATGGATTCATCATTCCCCAGGTTTTCGAATTTTTCGGAGGATGTGATGAAATATGGCATGCAGGAGATATAGGAAGCTATGAAGTTGCTCAGAAACTTGAAAACTTTAAAGCTTTCAGGGCGGTATCCGGAAACATTGATGGTGCAATCATCAGAAGCACATACCCAGAGATCTGTTTATTTCAAATTGAATCGTTCAATATTGCAATGATGCACATTGGAGGATATCCCGGTAAATATTCCTCTGGCGCAAAAGCATTAATTGAAAGAGAAAAACCAGATATATTTATTGCAGGTCATTCCCATATCCTGAAAATCATGTTTGACAAAAAAAACAATCTGATGTATATGAACCCGGGTGCTGCAGGAAAGCAAGGGTTACATCAAAAAATTACCATGTTGAGATTTAAAATCAACAGAAAAAATATCTGCGAACTGGAAGTATTTGAAGCCTTAAAATCTTAACGAATCCTATCAGCAGAACGGATCAGTCGCTCATCCCTGAGAATAAATTTTATGGCTATAATTAAAAATAAGAGGGCAACAAGGGGGAAATATATACCCAATTCCTGAAGATATTGGGCAGTGCTATTTGTAGCATCCTCCAGCTGAGGAATATAATAGAAAAATATCATGGCCATGAAAATCACATCCATAAAAACAGCAAATCTTGCAATCCTGACCTGAAGAATCCGCCTCTTAAATAAAAAAACAGAGACCAGGGTAAAAATGCACATAAGCCCCCATAAAGCCAATAAGGGAGTGGTATTCACGTCGATATAATTACTGGATTCATGAAACTTTTCTATGCCGGAAACATAAAAGAACAAGTTATAATGTTCTGTCCAAAAGCTCGCCAGTGGATAGAAAAATGTAATCACTGATGCAATAAACGCAAATAACAGGAAAAGTGTTTGAATTCTCTGGATCATATCTATTATTGTTTACCCAATAAATGCAAATATACATGATTTACCAACAAATATTTTTTTACATTTTAAAATATTGTTATATTTGCATCAAATTCAATCCTGATATTTTCTTGACACAGAATCGATAATCAATTTCAAAAGAATTTCACCGATTTGCATGTAAGACCTGCGGGCAAATGACAAATGATAATTGTATCATTCCTTATTAAGAAACAGTTAATAATTAAATCCATATTTAAATGTACGATATTGTAGAACTCAACGGGAAGTTGGTTTCAGAATTAAGAGAGATAGCAAAGAGTTTAGAAATCCCTAAGTATGAGAAACTTCTCAAACAAGATCTAATTTACAAGATACTTGATCATCAGGCTTTAAACCCACCTCAGGAAATTCTTGAAAAGGAACAAAAAGAGGCACAAAAGCCAATGCGCCCGCGCAAAAAGAAAGTAAAAGAAGATTCAAAAGAAAAAGATTCTTCTATTGAAGATAAAAAGAAAGTGGATAGAAAAGTGATAGAAAAGAAACCAATTGTAAAAGAACAGAAAACCAATCCTCCTGAAGCAAAAGCAACAAAAAAGAGAACCAGGAAGGAGCCTGTAAAGGTTGAAGACAATAAGGAATCCAAGAATCCTCCAAAGGAAACTCCGGCAGAAGCCCCAAAAGTTATCAACCAACCAAAAGAAAAGCCTTCAAGAGATTTTAAACCGAAAATGCAGGATAAAAGGAAAGATGATTTTCCATTTGAAACTGAGGGTTTCATTAATTCTGAGGGCGTTCTTGAAATCATGCCAGATGGCTATGGATTCCTGAGATCATCCGACTATAACTACCTTAACTCCCCTGATGACATCTATGTATCACAGTCTCAAATAAAATTATTTGGACTCAAAACCGGCGATACCGTCATGGGAAGCATCAGGCCACCCAAAGACGGAGAAAAGTATTTCCCATTGATCAAAGTTGAATTTATTAATGGCAGACCACCAGCGGAAGTTCGTGACAGAATACCATTTGACTTCCTTACACCTCTGTTTCCGGAAGAAAAATACAAACTCACTGATAATCCCAATCAGGATGAGGCTTTGTCAACCAGAATCATAGACCTTTTCACACCAATTGGAAAAGGTCAAAGGGGACTCATTGTCGCCCAGCCTAAAACAGGTAAAACCATGTTATTAAAAGCTGTGGCCAATTCTATTGCACACAATCACCCTGAAGCATACCTGATTGTTCTTCTAATTGATGAAAGACCTGAGGAAGTCACCGATATGGAACGCTCAGTGCAAGCAGAAGTTATATCATCTACTTTTGATGAGCCTGCTGACAGACATGTTAAAATTGCTAATATCGTACTAGAAAAAGCAAAAAGGATGACGGAATGCGGTCATGACGTTGTTATTCTGCTTGACTCTATTACCAGACTTGCACGTGCATACAACACTGTGAGCCCCGCATCAGGGAAAGTCCTCTCGGGTGGTGTTGAAGCAAATGCACTTCAAAAACCAAAGAGGTTTTTTGGTGCAGCCAGAAAAATTGAAAATGGTGGATCACTCACCATTATAGCAACCGCACTTATTGATACCGGATCAAAAATGGATGAAGTCATTTTTGAGGAATTTAAAGGAACTGGAAACATGGAACTCCAACTTGACAGGAAACTTTCCAATAAAAGAATATTTCCATCGATTGATATCGTCGCTTCAAGTACAAGAAGGGATGATCTTCTTCTGGATAAGGAAACACTCCAAAGAATATGGGTTCTCAGAAACCATCTTGCAGACATGAATCCGTTGGAAGCTATGGAATTTCTTAAGGAAAAAATGAGATTTACTCAGTCTAATGAAGAGTTTCTCGTTTCCATGAATGGTTAAGAATAAATAAAAGGACATCTTAATAAGCCCTGAGACACATATGGTTCTCAGGGCTTATTTTTATTTAAAAGGATTTTGTCCGCCAAATCAGTAAAATTAAATCCATTAAAATTTCCGGAACTCATCAACAACAGATTTGATTTTTGCCATTGCATCTCCAATAAATGATGCCATAATGTTTCTGAATCACTAAATACTTTTAGACGTTCACATTTAAATGCCTTTTTAATATCCTTACCACTCAATTCGGGAAGGCGCTTAAGAGAAAGAGCATGGGGGTTGAAATAGACAACAGGTTGATCAACCTCACTAAGCACCCCTGAATAATTTTCGATGAATTTCTTATTTAAGCTGCTGTATGTGTGCAGTTCCAGGCAAGCTACAAGTTTCCTGTCAGGAAATTGCAACCTCACAGCATTGACCGTTGCCCTAACTTTTGATGGAGCGTGAGCAAAATCTATAAATACTGCAGCATCCTCATCTCCCTTTATCAGTTGTAGCCTTTTCGCAGCACCACGGAAACTTTTCATAGAGCCGTAAAAATCATCATCACTTATCCCAAGTTTCCTACAGATGAGCAAGGCAGCAGATATATTCTCCAGGTTGTGGGTACCGAAAATATTCAGGGGAATTTTTTTTCCTTTATTGATTAAACTAGTAATACCATTATTTATGAAATGGTCATGTGATCCATACTTTAACACTGAAATGTCACTCCTGACATTTTGGGTAATTTTTTCGAGATATGTGTCATCTTGATTGACAATCAATGTTCCTCCTGGCATTATCTTGTCAATAAATATCCTGAATTGATCAACATAATTTTCAAATGTGGGGAAAACATTGTAATGATCCCAGGCTATCCCTGAGATTAAAGCTATATGTGGTTTATATAAATGGAATTTGGGCCTGGGATCCAAAGGAGAGGTTAAATATTCATCACCCTCAAATACAGCAATGGAGCTATTATAATCTAAACCTACCATAACCTTAAAACCCTCAAGTTCAGCCCCAACCAAATAATCAAATGATATTTCTGCATTTTTTAACACATGCATCACCATTGATGTTATTGTCGTTTTGCCATGTGAACCCCCTATGACAATCCGTTGCTTATTCTTTGTTTGTTTGTAGAGAAATTCGGGAAATGAATATACAGGAATTCCCAGTTCCTTCGATCTGACAAGTTCAGGGTTGTCATCTTTTGCATGCATCCCCAAAATAATCGCATCCATTTCATTGGTTATCATTTCAGGCCTCCATCCTGTCTTTTCAGGCAGCAAGCCTCTTTCTTTCAACCGGCTTTTTGATGGCTCAAATATTTCATCATCTGATCCTGTTACTTCATGCCCCTTTTGAAAAAGTGCAATAGCAAGGTTATGCATTACACTTCCACCAATCGCAATAAAATGATACTTCATCTGATAGTTATTAATTGAATAAAAAATAATTGTTTTAATTTAGCAATCTAAAGAATGAACCCAAAGATATGAACAACGAGGAAATGTTATCATACACTCAGGAACTTAACAATGATTTTATCAATCTTAATCCGGAAGAAGTTCTATATCATTTTATTGAAAAGTACAAGAACAAAATCGCTTTTTCGACAAGTCTCGGAATTGAAGATCAAGTTGTTACCCACATAATTGCAGGCATCAATAAAGATACCAGGTTAATAACTCTCGATACTGGCAGATTATTCCAGGAAACATATGATTTAATTGAAAAAACAAATGCCCGCTATAAAATTGGCATAGAAGTATTTTATCCTAATACAGCAGATGTTGAGAACATGGTTAGAGAAAAAGGAATTAATCTTTTTTATCAAAGCATTGAAAACCGGAAATTATGCTGTCATATTAGGAAAATCAAACCCTTAACCAGGGCATTACAAAATATGGAGGTTTGGATAACTGGTTTGAGAAGTGAGCAATCTGTCACACGTAAAAACAATAGAATGGTTGAATGGGATCCATCATTCAAAATCATAAAACTCAACCCTCTTATTAATTGGAGTGAGAAAAAAGTATGGGATTTTATTAACCTTCATAAGATTCCCTATAACACACTCCATGACAAAGGATTTTCATCAATTGGATGCTTGCCCTGTACACGTGCAGTGGCTCCTGGGGAAGACATTCGCGCCGGAAGATGGTGGTGGGAAAATCCTGAAATGAAAGAATGCGGTTTACATAACAATAAAAAGTGAATGGCAGAATAGCCTCAATTTCTTTGTTTTAAACTATTACTTTTCTCTTTCTGA
>JAGYLD010000066.1 GCA_018401355.1 Bacteroidales bacterium | reverse complement strand
ATCATGCAATCTTATACATCGCTCAATTTTACCGGCTGTGAGGTTTTTATATTTTAAAGATAATTAGACCATCCTAATGTCAAAATCATGAATACTATGCCAATGTTGACGAAAGTTCTTTCATCACCCTCTTAAAAACTTTCACTAAAAAATACATGCGGTTCACTAATAATCTTCTGGATCTTGCAAATCCTCTTCATTTATGGGGAAGGCTACAAAAAGGGTAAGGCTTCAACTTCAATACCTACATTTGTATATATCCGAGTAAAATATAACAAAAAAACGCAAATTTGAATAGGTCTACATTTAAAATTCCGCACCTTTACTGACTAAATTAATATTAATATGGTCAGTATCATAACTAGATTACTTGAAAATGTCATTTTTGAAAAGCTTAAACCAGGACTTGTTATCGGGTTGTTTGGAACCAGAAGGACCGGAAAAACATTCTTAATGGAACGATTGAAAAGCCGGTTGCCCAGATCGAATTGGACGAAGATTATTTGCAGGCAAAACAAAACCTGGAGTCAAGGTTGATCTATGGCTCCTATCCTCAGGTTATTACTGCTGATTTAGAACACCCAAAATTAGACATTCTGGAATCCATCAAAAATGGCATCTTACTCAAAGATATCCTTGAACTTGATAACCTGAAAGATTCCCTATTTATCATGAGTCTGTTGCGTCTCATTGCATTTCAGATTGGAAATGATGTGTCTCATAATGAATTGGCCAATACACTTGGGGTAAGTAAAAATACAGTAGCCCGTTATCTTGAATTACTGGAGAAAAGTTATATTGTGTTCTCGTTGCAAAGTTTTAGCCGAACCCTTCGAAAAGAAATAGGCAAATCGAAGCGATATTTTTTTGGGGATAATGGCATCAGAAATTCCGTCATATCTAATTTTAATAGGCTTGCCTTACGTGATGACATTGGTCGCTTATGGGAAAATTATTGCATTTCTGAAAGAATGATAAAGAATCACTACATGGCTGAAACGTGTAATTATTATTTCTGGCGAACCTACGACCAAAAAGAAATCGACCTCGTTGAAGAAGCAGGAGGTGAACTAGCAGGATATGAATTCAAGTGGACGAAAAAAAAGGAGCAATCAGCCAAGCTTTTTTTTGTACTTACCCGAATGCAAAATTTACAGTAATTCATAATCAGGAGTATCTGGATTTTATCACTTGATATAATAGATTTGAAGGATGTAAACAGAAATGATATGCATATACATTTGATCAGGTCATTGTCATTTGAAATGACTATCTTCATCTTTTTTCCAAGGAAATCATGCCTATGTATAGAATTAAGTTTTTCATAGTTGGCTTGTTATTTCTTTTTGTATCCTGTGATTCATCGATGGACAGGCAAAAACAAGAAGAAGAAATCGATCAGACTTCATCTGAGGGTGAAGTAAATGTGGATTTAAAGCAAATTAAAGAAAGAGGCGTTTTAAAAGCCATTACCATATACAGTTCGACCAGCTTTTTTATTTATCGCGGAAAACCCATGGGGTACGAATATGAATTGATGAAGAGGCTGGCAGATTACCTTGATCTGGAACTTGAGATTGTTGTGGCTGAAAACATGAACAAGCTTTTTGAAATGCTTTACCAGGGAAAGGGTGACATAATTTCCTATGGCATAACCATAACCAAAGAAAGGCTTGAAAATGTGAATTTCACCAGGTACCACACAAAAACACACCAGGTACTTGTGCAGCGAAAACCTGACAACTGGCGCCAAATGAAATTGCATGAAATCGAAGAAGAATTGATCCGGGATCCGCTTGATTTAATTGGAAAACAGGTACATGTGCGTGAAAGTTCAAGCTATTACCAAAGGTTGCTCAATTTATCTGATGAAATTGGTGGAGAGATAGATATTGTTACCGTTCCTGGAAACATGGAGACTGAAGAACTGATCAGGCAGGTTGCCAATGGCAAGATCAATTATACCATTTCTGATGAGAACATTGCACGCATCAACAAAACATATTATTCCGATCTTGATATTGAAACAGCTGTGAGTTTCAATCAAAGGGTTGCCTGGGCGGTCAGGCAATCGTCCCCCGAATTGCTGAACGCGGTTAATAAGTGGATAAGCAAAATGCGCAAAGAAACGGATTACTATGTGATCTACAACAAATATTTCAAAAACCGAAAGGCATACAAGAAAAGGGTGAGGAGTGATTTCTTTTCCAGGAAGGGAAACCGCATATCGGAGTATGACCCCATCATTAAAAAATATGCTGACACTATTGGCTGGGACTGGCGATTGCTGGCTTCACTTATTTACCAGGAATCTAAATGGAACCCCAAAACAGAATCCTGGGCCGGTGCTTTGGGTTTGATGCAAATTATGCCTTTGCACGTTGAGAATTGTGGCATAGATGATTTTATGGATCCGCAGCAGAATATACGTTGCGGTTCGAGTTACCTGAAACACCTGGAAGGATATTATTCAGATATCCAGGATGAGGAGGAGCGATTAAAGTTTATACTGGCATCTTATAACGCCGGACCAAATCATGTGAAGGATTCCCAGCGGCTGGCAGAGAAGTACGGCTCCAACCCGAACATTTGGACAGGCAGTGTGGATGAGTTTATCCTTAAAAAGGCCAATCCTGATTTCTACAATGATGAGGTCGTTAAATACGGATATTGCAGGGGTTCTGAGCCCTTTGATTATGTGAAGGAAATCCTGGAACGGTATGAATATTATAAAAAATTCATTGATTTATAGTGCAAAATACGATTATAATGTTTGTTAAATATTACAGATTAGAAATACGACTTCTAATTTGTATCACCTTCCTTATTCCAGCACCTCATAAACAACAATAGGATTCGCTTTGTTCTTCACTTTTATCTCACCAAGTCTGTTGCATTTAAAAAATTCCTTCACCTTTTCATATGATTCTTCGGTGATCACAATCTGGCCTTGATTTGCCTTTGATTCAAGGCGTTGTGCTGTATTTACCACATCACCTATCACGGTGTAGTCAAGTCTTTTGAGACTTTCAGAGCCAATGTTCCCGGAGACCATCTCACCGCTGTTTATGCCTATGGATACTTTGGGTTTGTAGGTTACATGTTCTTTAATGGACGGGAGTCTTTCAATCTCACTGCGGACAGCCAGAGAGGCTTCAATAGCCCTGTCGAGATGATGTTTTCCACGGAATACAGCCATAACGGCATCTCCGATAAATTTGTCAATAAAACCATTGTATTCAATGATATGTTTTACCATCGTATCAAAATAGCTGTTCAGTAGGCTGACCACCATATCCGGAGGTTCATTCTCACTGATTTGGGTAAAACTGCAAATGTCAATGAAAACCACTGATGCTTCAACGGTCTCACTGGCCATCAAAGATGACTCATACTCCCGCGTATCCATGAAATTAAGCACGTTTTCATCAACATACATCTTCAATATGTTGTTTTCCTTTATAGCCTTCAGCGTTTCTCTCAGTTGCCTCACATATTTCAGGGTTTTTTCGATGGTGAGTTCCAGGTCATTGAAATCCACAGGTTTGGTCACAAAATCAAATGCACCGCGGTTCATGGCCATCCGGATATTCTCCATATCTCCGTATGCTGAGACAATGACAGATTTTATAATGGAGTTTTTCTCATTTATTCTTGAAAGCAAAGTCAAACCATCCATTTCAGGCATATTGATATCACTCAAAACCAAGTCGATATCAGAATGTTCCTCCAGTCTGTTCAGTGCATCATTGCCATTAATTGCAAAAACAAATTCATATTCCCTGCTACGGATTTTTTTACGGAACTTCTGTTTGATCAGAACCTGAAGATCCGTTTCGTCATCTACTACAAGTATTTTAGCCATTACAACAAGTTTTTGATTTTTTCTTTTAGTCCTGTAAAGTCTACCGGCTTGGTGAAGAAATCATCCGCGCCCATTTCCAGGGCACGTTTATGATTCTCTTCATCACCATTGGCAGTGACCATCATGACGAAGAGAGGCCGGATTTCCTTCCTGAAGCGTTGTTTAAACAATGGTTGAATATCCTGTTCGTCGTCCACAACAAGTATTTTCATAATATATATTTTAGTGCTTAACTATCAATTTTAATTTATTGGTAAAATAATGGTTATCGCTGTCCCGGTTCCTTCTTCAGTTTTTAACCTCAGCTCTCCTCCATGCCCCTTGGTAATGATATCATAGCTCAGGCTCAAACCAAGTCCGGTCCCTTCCCCGGTAGGCTTTGTTGTGAAAAAAGGCTGGAAGACCTTGTCTTTAATATCCTCTGAAATTCCCGTTCCATTGTCCTTTATAAGTATTTCAACTTTCTGATCTGTAGTGCTGGTACTTACAACCACTTCCGGTTTATAACCCTCAATGTTTTCCTTCGATTTTTCATTCACAGAAAAAAATGCATTGTTGAACAGGTTCAACAATACCCTTCCAATATCTTGCGGTAAGACATTTATTTGGGGCAGGTTCGGATCAGGAACTAAATTAAATGCAGCGTTAAATGCTTTGTCCTTCGCCCTCAGGCCATGATAGGCCAGCCGCAAATACTCATCGGCCAAAACATTAAGATCAGTGTTCTGTTTTTTACCCGAGCCGGTCCTGGAATGCTCCAACATACTTTTTACGATGTTGCTGGCCCGGTTGCCGTGATGATTAATTTTTTCGAGGTTTAGCAAAAGATCCCCGGCAATTGCTTTTATCTCTTCCGTATTACCGGTATTGAGTTCTTCCGTCAGCTCCCTGATCAGGTCCGTGCTGACTTCCGAAAAATTATTGACGAAATTGAGTGGGTTTTGTATTTCATGGGCAATGCCGGCAGAAAGTTCCCCAAGCGATGCCATCTTTTCAGCATGGATTAGTTGTACCTGTGTTGATTGCAGATCATTTAATGCACGATTGAGTTTTTTGTTCAGCTTGTTTTTTTCGACAAACCTGATGTAGAAAATAACGGCAAGCACAAGAATGGCAAACATCCCGAACAGGATAAAGTTTCGAAGAATCTTTTGCCGGTTGATCTCAGCTTGTTTTACCTGAATCATTTTTTCCTGGCTTTCCCTTTGCAGGGCCTGCCTGTTCTCAAATTCAAGGCGGTTGGTCAATGCGGTTACCTTTTCAAGGTTTTCGGCCTTAGTAACCGAATCTTTCACTTGCCCATAGAGTTCCATGTTTATAAAGGCATTTTTGTAATCACCAAGCTGCTCATAGGCTTTCGCGATACCGAAATATATTTCTTCCAGGAAAATGGTTGAAGAATTCGGTACGGCATCCTCAGCCAGCTTGAGGTTGGCAAGTGCCTTTGCGGGATTGTTTTGGATATCATAGATTTTTGCAATTTTCATAAAAGCCTGTGCCCGGCCGGTCCCATCTTTGATCTCCCTGCTCAACATTTCGGCCATTTTATATTGCTCCAGTGCCTGTTTGTAATTGCCTGTTTTGAAATGAATATCCCCGATCCCGTTATACGCATCAATGATTGAAATCTTGCTTCCGGTCCGCTCAGCATATTGCAATGCGGATTCATAATGATCAAGGGCTTCATCAAACTGCTCAAACCTCTCATAGATAGTAGCGATATAATAGTAAGAGGCAAAAGTGTAGTAAAATTCATTTGAATTTAATCGAATCTTAAGCGCTGCCTGGTGCAGCTCCAATGCCTCCTGATAATTTCCTGCAGACATATTTAGCGCACCCATATCATTGTAGATCCGGGCAATTCCCAACGAATCGTTCCGGTTCCTGTAAATCTCGAGGGCCTGTTCCTGTGCATCGAGCGCGCCGTCCCATCTGTCCACATACATGTAAACAAAGCCCATGGCCAGCAAAGTTTCCACAACATTGATACTGTCATTCAGGTTGCGGTATAAATCAAGGGATTCGAGCAGCACTTCCATGGCCTCGCCATAATTGCCCATATTCCGGTAGGTAATTCCCATATTGGTTAATGCCATGGCCTGTCCTTCCATGTTGCCGGCTTCACGATACAGGGCGATGCTCATTGTGTGATACTCCAGGGCCACTTCATTTTGTGCCTGGAAATCATAAACCATGGCCATGGACGAATACAGATTGGCCTTTTCCACTATATTACCGGTTTCTTCCATTAGTTCGATGGCCAACTGCAAAGAATCTATGGCAGCCTGTGGCTCTGCGCTTTCGATGGATAAAGCCAGGATGTTCAAAGCCCTGGCTTTCAATAATTTCATTTGATCCAGGATTGCTTCATCGTATTGTACTTCCTCAGCATATAAAAGCTTGGTTACTTCTGCATTCGCCCTGCCGGCCAGCAATTGCGAACTGTCAAGAACTCCCTCTGAATACAGGTTAGATGCGTGCTCAATCACCTGCCTGATCTTCACTGTGTCGGGTTCATTCGCACGTAAAAAATTGCCGGATATAAAAACCAGGCTGAGCGCCAGTAGCCATTTTATGTTCGTTTTCAGTTTCATTGTTCAACAACAGGTAAATGAATAATAAATGTGGTGCCTTTTCCGGGTTTGGATTTGAAATCTAACTTCCCTCCGTGCCCCTTGGTGATGATATCGTAGCTCAGACTCAAACCCAATCCTGTTTCTTCACCGCTTGGTTTTGCCCGGACAGATCATTGCTACATAACAAAGCAGTTAATACTATACCTATGATCAATATTTTGTTAAAAATCATTATGGTTAACTGTCTATGCATGAGGCAGAAATATTTTTAAGTCCGTGCCTTCTCCTTTGATTGATTTTGATTTCATGTGTTCAATAATAATTAACAGGAAAATCCAATTCCTGGCTGGCAATAAACACAAATATTTCCTGGGATTTGGGCCGAAAAGATCTATGATAAAAACTCAAATTCAGGATTTAAAGGAATTCTTGCTCTTATCTGTAAAGATCATTATCTGCATCATTATCAACATCGATAAAGGAAGTATAGTCAATTAGTTTGATTGCAGATGTAAATTCAGAATAGCATCATCTCAACTATTCTTTGATCAATAATGGAAATACCAAAGAATAGAAACAATAAATTTATGCTGATATTTTATTTTCACTGTTTTCTTGCCAGATTACAAATGTATCAACAACCAGGATAATAATTTGTTAACGAAATCATAAAAAACCATTGGTCAATATCCTGTTAAAATATTTACTGAAGTTTCGCATTAATGAAATTAGTAATTGCTAAGGTATTAACAATATGCATGGTCATTTTGACTGTTCATACCACTCCCTGGCTCTGCCTGCCAGCAGAGAAGGGGAATGGAATCTGAAACTGTTTCAAACACATCTAATATTTTGCTTGTTTGGAGCAGAACTCAACTCTCAAGACCTGGTGTGCCCACAAGAAATGCGTTATCATTCCCCTCTTCGTTAAAATTTTATAGGGATTTTTATAGTCATTTTTCCACCGTTGGAAAAAGCCACCAAAGCGAAAGGTCGGATAAACACAGAATTCAATCTGGCATTTAAGATATTAAAACAATTTAATAACAAATTGTGATAACCCCATTATTGTTAAAGTCAAATTTTCTAATTCTTCTTGATACTTTAATATCCCCGGAATTGATTATTTTACCGGAAGTACATATTTTTGATTAGTGAAATAAATTTGAGAATCAATGATATGTTTGAATTTTCTGAAGAGCTGAAAAAATATTTTGCCAAAAGGGACAAGGCAATAAAGGGATTGCAAAGGTGTGATACTTACCTCTCATTTTCAAAACTGCTGGACCTGGGATGTGAATCCGTTCAGAGCGAATACTATGACGAGGACGGAGACGAATATGAGTTTCATGTACTTGAAAAAGACGGGAAACGATATGTGTCCATCCAGGTATATGAGGAGAGGGAGGGCGGAATGTATCATCAGGTATTGTATTCTTATGATGGATTTATTCCTGGAAGTCCGTTATGCTGAGTATTAGTCAGAAAAAAAATTACTGCCTAAAAGTATTACTTATGAAAAGAAAAAGTAGTTTCAAAATTCCTGCTCTGATCGTAGGCATCATTGTATCACTATTCTTTGCCCTGGCCTATCTTCCAAAACTTATTGGAGACTTCTTTGAGTTTGGAACCGGATATCTTAAAGAGATCCTTCAGTCATATGTTTACTGGAGTGATCCCAATGCATTTTTTATCACCTATTTTATTGGGTATACCCTTTTATGGTGGAAACCTCTTTGGGGATCCATAATAATCATGGCTGTCAGTGTGTTTTATATCATTATTGCAGGAGTTGATGGACCGCCAATATTTGCTATACCCGCTTTAATCACGGGGTTACTTTATTTGCTCCATTGGAATTCCCTCAGAAAAGCATAAGAAGGGCGCTCCTGCTATGGACCAGACGATTGGGGATGTTTTCTCCGGGTTCTGGCTTGGATTGAGTATTGGATATTCTTTGGGAGTGTTCGAACAAGAAATTCTTATTTACGCTGAATCATGACGACCTCAAAACCCCCACAGCCATATAGCTATAGGGTTTTGTTTAATATAGGAATCGAAGAATTTATTGAATGACTAACTTCTTAGTTTCACCTTCATTGCCGGTTTGAATCCGGATTAAATACAATCCTGTTGGAATCTGACTTTTATCAAAATAAAAGTTATTTTAGGTTGAAATGTACAATGGTGTGTTTACGATATGCCAGCCAGGAAAGCCTCCAGGTCTGAGATAGATAAGGCATTTATTTGTGCAGACAATGGATAGGATTTTTTTCCCGGAAACACAAGCTGCAACTGATCCAGCTTAAGATCTTTTATAGCAATGTGCATCGAACGGGAAACCTTTGGTGCGTCCGTATATTTGATTTCAAACCCAATTCGCCGGCCTTTCATAAAAATCAACAGGTCCAGTTCAGCGCCAGCATGTGTTGACCAGAAATAATAGTTTTGACTTCCGGTGAATGAAATAATCTGTTCAATTACAAAGCCCTCCCACGAGGCTCCCAGTTTCGGATGGGAAAGAATGGTGTTTTCTTGTAAAGTAAGAAGATTATGCAGCAAGCCACTGTCCCTTATAAAAACCTTTGGAGCTTTAACCTGCCGTTTTTTTAGGTTTTCATGCCAGGGCTGAAGTTGGCGTACCACATAAGCATTGCTTAAAATGTCAAGATACTTTCGGGTGGTTGGTTCAGAAACACCCAGTGACCGGCCAATTTCGGAACCATTCCAAATTTGTCCGTGATAATGTGCAAGCATAGTCCAGAATCTGCGTAAGGCCTGAGATGGAATTGATATTCCAAGTTGTGGTATATCCCTTTCCAGGAATGTCCTGATGAAATCATTTCTCCAGGCATAACTGTCAGGATCTTCTGACGCTAAAAAAGATCTTGGGAATCCTCCCCTCAACCACAGTTTGTTTGCCTCATTTCCTGATATTTCGTCCAAAGTAAAGCCCGTCATGTCGATGTAACTAATCCGGCCTGCCAGCGTTTCTGATGATTTTTTCATCAGATCAGGTGAGGCACTTCCAAGGATTAAAAACCTTGCCGGATGATCTGAACGGTCAGCCAACACCCTGAGAATTGGAAATAATTCAGGCATCCGCTGAATTTCGTCTATAATGATGAGTCCTTTTAGAGATTCAAGTGCCAGTTTTGGTGCTGATATCAACTGCTGGTAACCAACAGGATCCTCCAGGTCGAAAAAAGTCGTTTGCTCAATTTGAGATGCAATATCCCTGCTGATCGTTGTTTTACCGCATTGCCTGGGACCAAGTATTGCTGTTATCGGAGCACGCTTTATAGCATGTTCGATCATCTTTTTCAATCGTGGTCTCTCTATTTTTATCATTGAAATTTAAAAGTATGTATTTCAAATTTCAATCAAAGATAGTATAAAAATATTCAGAAACAAAGAAAAAGTGTTGCATTTAATATTCAATGAATGTTTGGGAAAGTATATTAGCATTAATCATGTTGTAAAGTATCTAAATCCGGGCAATAATCCCAATGTTTTGGCAGTACAATCTTATGCTGGCCATGATATTTTATCGCTTAGTCGAATAAAGCTTTAACCTGCCGATTTTTTTTTGATTTTCATGCCAGGGTTGAAGTTGTCGTACCGCAAAAGCATTGCTTATATTGTCAAGATACTTTCGGTTGGCTTTTTAAGAATATAGGAGAAAGTTGTAAATCCTTTAAAAGGGTTCGGTGAAACCATGCACTCCCTTATCAAGTGATTTTCAACGATGGCTACTGAATTTGCTTCACATGAATCAAGCACTTCTTCAGTGCTCTGGCAACCATAAGAATTGGAAGTTCCTATGTAAGCCATACCACCTGGATTGGCCAGATAATTACATATGCTAAGCACAGCACACCATGACAAGGATGGATTATGATGGATATTTAATCCCTGAATTGATCCCGGATCAATATTTTCTATTCCTGATAAGCTATTTAAGTCACTATTGCGAAGGATGGAAATTGTACCTCCTATGGAAGTCAAACTTTCCAATCCGGTAAGGTCAGTCAAAGAGGAGTTGCCACCAAACTGACCATCAATGACCAAAGAACCCCCAATGGAAGTCAATCCCTGCAAACCTGATAAGCTTGCTAAAGATTCATTGCTGAATATCTTCAAATACCAGCTGACAGATGCCAATCCTTCCAATCCGGTTAAGCTGGTTAAAGAAAGGTTGCTGCCGATGAAAAGCAATCCCCCGATCGAATCTATTCCGTCCAGCCCAGTCAGGTTGGTCAGCGCAGTGTTTGAAATAGAGAGCATCCCACCGATGGATGTCAGGTTATTCAATCCATTCAAATTAGTAATATCATCATTCAGAATATACACATTTCCCTCAATCTCACTGCACATGGGATAAATAATCTGAAAACTATCTATCTGTGTTTGTCTTGTCAGATACAGACTGTCAGGACAGGGCTGAGACAGGATCATTATCTGTGCTAACAAAAGTGTGAAAAAGAGCGTTATACTTTTCATGTTTGCCAACAGGGTATATTTAAAAAAACAATATACGATTATTGTTGGCTAATAGCAAGCATTATTTTTTCAAGAGCCTGGCATTCAATCAATATAGAAACCCAAACATCCACAACGGTATCGTGTTTTGGTGCCCATACTCTATTTCGTCTGATGCGACGTAGGCATTTTCAATACCCGCGATTTGCCTTTTGGATTTACTTTTTCCGCCTACCTCAAACAGGTAAGTTCCATCAACTAAGAAATCCGCTTTTTCAGGATAGCTGACTTTATGTTTCACGGCAAGCTGATTTAAAAAGAACACCTCCCGCATATTTCCTTTGTTTGGATTTTCATTGCTTATGGCATACATCAGGTTGGTATTGTCGAGAAAGAGCTTTTCAGGCTTGTTGAGGTAATTGATGCCAAAAGTGTCCTTACCTAACCATTTCACGATTCTGGCTTTTTCGAGATAAAAAAGGTATTTAAGCAGGGTATCACGTGTAGAACCCAGTTGCTGGGCAAGCTTCTGAATGTTTGGCTTGTAAGGTGCTATTCGAGCCAGGATGGCCAGCAATTTCTTAATCTTTTGAACCGAATGATAATCGAAATGAAAAATAGAAGGCAGGTCGGTTTCAGTTACCAGGTTGATCGTAGCCAACAGCCGCAGGTTGTAGTTTTTTTGTGATTCAATGAAATATGGATAATACCCGTGTTTTAAATATTCTTTGAAAAGCGCTAGTGGTTTCAGACTGCCAAGATCATCCATGATTTGCTCTTGCTGGTTTTGCAGTATATCCTGAAGCTTAACCGCCGGAATTTCTTTTCCGTATTTCAAATGGATAAACTCCCTTAGCGATAGCCCCGGCATTTCATAAACCATCGCCCTTCGGCTTAGATCATATTCGCCCTTGTATATATCTAAAGCTGATGAACTGGTGAAAACAACCTTTAGTTCGGGCAAATTGTCATATATGTTTTTCAATTCCCGGCTCCAATCAGGATATTTATGTACTTCATCGATGTATAGATATTTACCGCCATGCTTTACGAAATCTTCGGCAAAATAAACCAGATGGTTGTCTGCGAAGTAAATGTCATCAAGGCTCACATAAAGAGCATTCTCGCTTTCTTTAATACGCTTTTTCAAATGCTGAAGCATCAGGGTTGTTTTACCACAGCCCCTGGCTCCGGATATTCCGATTAGGCGATCATCCCAATGAATTTCTGCCATGAGGTAGCGGGAAAAAGCGATAGGCGTATTTTTAATACGTATATTCGATATCTCGAACAATCTTTGCATGGATCAAATTTTTGTAAAGATACAAAAATCGCTTATACAGAAGTGATTTCCAGATATATTTTAACTTATGCAGAGTTGAATTTTGGAGAATAGAAAGCGGGAAGAGAAGTTGAGTTTATATTGCCAGGTCAAGGCCGGAAGCTGGCAATCAATATAGAAATCCAAACATCCACAACGGTATCGTGTTTTGGTACCTATACTCTATTTCGTCTGATGCGATATATGGATTGTGAATTGAGGTCGGATAGCTTGACGTGAATGCGCCTTTAGCGAGATAAGGAGGGGGATGGGGGTGGATATGCAAAAAAGTAACAGGAATATTTTTGATGCGAAGCTTAAATTATTGTATTTTTATGTAAGTGTAATGACCGAAATGATGAAATGGAAAGCAGCGACATCGATCCTTTTTTTGGGTATTGTATTGATAAACAGTACCCTGTCCCAGGTACTGAATCCACCCCAAAACATATTCTATCATAACAACTGTGATGAGGTCATGTTATGCTGGTCGGCACCAGAACCGGGACCTGACTCAGTGATCAATTACAATATTTATAAAAATGGTGTGTTTTTTGCCAGTTCGGAAGATAGCTGCGAATTGCTAAATCTGCAAGCCGGTGTGTTTTTTTTCGAAGTGAGTGCTGTATATGCAGCCGGTGAATCCGATTCTATTCCAATCAGTTTTATACTCCCTGATTATGAGGCTCCTTCCAACCTTAATTATACCGTAAATGATACCGGAGCGCTGGTATTGCATTGGGATCCGGTTTATATGTCAACTGTGCAAAACAATTACTGGCTTTACTATGATAACGGAATAAACACTCGTGGAATTGGAACATGTGATTGTTTCCTGTGGGCATCCATTATGTTTGATTCTGCAATGATTGTCCCATATTATGAAACCTGGGCTACCCATTTGCAATTCTACTCCTATCAGGGTTCTTATGAATCATGGTATAAGGTACATGCCTGGACAGGGGAGGAGGGAACACAGGAGATACTAAGCCAGGATGTTGGACAGCATTTCATTGATAAATGGAATACCATCAAATTCGACAATCCGCTCCCCATGTTTAATATGAAAAAATTTTACTGCGGTTACAAAGTCTGGGCTGTTGCAAGTGAATACCCCCTTGGACAAGATGATACAGAGGGCATTTCGGGTTTTGGTGATTTGTTGTCCATGGATGATCCATCCAATGGAACCTGGGAATCAATAGGTCTGTATGGAGCACAGTTTGATTATAACTGGAACATTAGACTGATCCTGACAAGCGATACTGCTAACCAATCCCATTTCCTTGGATACAGGGTTTATTGCGATGGGGAGAAAATAAATAACTTGCACATCATAGATACATTATTTGTTGTTCCTGAAAGCATAACATTGAACAATAACACATTTGAGGTTACGGCAAATTACATCAGCTGCGAATCTGAACCTGCAGTTATCGTGTATAACCCGACCCTGCTAAATGAAAACGATCCCGGTTATGTTTCAGTTTATCCCAATCCAACTAACGGATGGGTTAACGTGGCATCTGTCATTCCAATTAATATTGTAAATGTTTATTCTACTGCGGGGGATCTTGTCAGAACATACGATATCACAAAGAATAATGTATCTATTGACTTATCAAGTCTTTCAAAAGGGTGTTATGTTGTTCATGCAATCATGGAAGATGGAAGTTCAGCCAGAAGAAAAGTGTTTTTAAAGTAAAATGACAGTTATTTTGCTTTGATCAGATAACTGATAACCAATAATATTTCACGATGAAAACAAAACACCTGTTCATTCCAATCTTTAGCGTACCCGCAATGATCGCATTCCTTGCATACACTTCCGGCCCTCCTGCAGGCCATACC
>JAGYLD010000065.1 GCA_018401355.1 Bacteroidales bacterium | reverse complement strand
AAAACGATGGAAGCAGGTGATTCGAATACGTCGTCGGTCACCTCCATAGCCTCTACACCAAACTTCTGGTAGATCTCCTCCCCGACCTTGGTCTCACGGTTATGGAAAGAAGGCAGGCAATGCAGGAACTTCACCTTCGGGTTGCCGGTCTTTTCCAGGAGGGCTTTGTTCACCTGGTAAGGCATCATCATCTCTATCCTGCGTGCGTATTCAGAGTCGGGTTCACCCATGGAGACCCACACGTCGGTATACAGGAAGTCAGCGCCCTTCACGCCTTCATCTACATTGTCGGTGATGGTGATCTTTGCACCGGTTTCTTTGGCGATCTCCTTGCACTGGTTCACAAGCTTTTCGTCCGGGAAGAATTCCTTTGGTGCGCAGGCCCTGAAGTCCATGCCCATTTTGGCAGCACCTACCAGCAATGAGTTGCCCATGTTGTTCCTGGCATCACCGAGGTAACAGAAAGATATCTGGTGTAAGGGTTTGTCGCAATGCTCTTCCATGGTCAGGAAGTCGGCGAGGATCTGCGTCGGGTGGAATTCGTTGGTCAGTCCGTTCCATACCGGAACGCCTGCATATTTTCCAAGCTCTTCAACAATGTCCTGTCCGAAGCCCCTGTATTCGATGCCGTCATACATCCTGCCAAGCACCCTGGCTGTGTCTTTCATTGATTCCTTATGGCCGATCTGTGATCCTGAAGGCCCCAGGTAAGTCACCAACGCACCCTGGTCGAAGGCAGCCACCTCAAAGGCACAGCGCGTCCTGGTGGAAGCTTTTTCGAAGATCAGCGCGATGTTCTTGCCTTTCAGCCGATGCTGCTCAGTACCTGAATACTTGGCTTTCTTGAGGTCTTTTGAAAGATCGAGAAAGAACCTGATTTCCTGCGGGGTGAAATCAAGGAGTTTTAAAAAATTTCTGTTTCTTAAGTTAAATGCCATGATGTCAATATTTTAAGGTTTGTTGATTCCCATGTTTCAGGGTGCAAAATTAGCATTATTTTAGTTATGAAATGGTGATATTCGCTGAATAATCAGATACAAGAAGTATATTTGCGTCCATGATCATCATTGATAAAACATTGGTTTCCGATGAACTTAAGGAGGTATGCTTCTGCTGTGACCTGGAAAAGTGCAAAGGTGCCTGTTGTGTGGAAGGAGATGCCGGCGCCCCGCTGGAAGAGGAGGAGATATCACCTCTGGAGGATGACCTGCACCTTATTGAGCCGTACATGACCGAAGAAGGAATCAGAGTTGTCAGGGAATCCGGTGTTTTCGACTATGATGAGCATGGTCATTTCGTTACACCGCTGGTGAACGACAGGGAATGTGCATTTGCTAATTTCGATAATGGGATTGCTTATTGTGCCATCGAAAAGGCTTATGAAGAAAAGAAAATAGGCTTCAGGAAACCGCTATCATGCCATTTGTATCCTCTCAGGATCTCAAAGCTCATAGGCCATGATGCCGTGAACTACCATAAATGGGATATATGCAAACCCGCCCTCGAAAAGGGCAGGCAATTGCATTTACGCTTGGGCGATTTCCTGAAAGAAGCCCTTATCCGGAAATATGGACCGGAATGGTTTGATAAATTCAAATCATTATCAAATCATTAAGCTTCATCTTCACTGGCTGCTTCTGCTGCCGCCATGGATGCCAGTTCCTTGTCGATATGGAACAAACCGCCTTTTTCGCCCTGTGCAAGGTTGAATTTATCCAGTATTTCTGTGGCAAGACTTTCTTCTTCTATCTGCTCAGTTACATACCATTGCAGGAAGTTGGCAGTGGTATAATCGTTTTCTTTCATGCATAATCCCACCAGGTCGTTTATTTGCTTTGATATATATTTCTCATGTTCATATACCTGCTCGAAAATGTCATGCAGTGATTTAAATTTATTGGCAGGTTCTTCCAGTGCGAGACAGGTTGCATGGCCTCCCCGGTCGTTCAGGAAACGGAGGAGTTTTAATTGATGCATTCTTTCTTCATCGGAATGCGCATAAAGGAATGTTGCCGCACCAGGATATCCATTGGCTTCACACCATGAAGCCATTGACAGATAGATCCGTGATGAATGTTCTTCTTCTTTGATTTGTTTGTTAATTGCTTTGGCAATTTTTTCAGAGATCATAATTATTTTATTTTTATTGGTTTGAATGTTCGTTGTATATCGGCTAATCAAATAACAATGATATGCAATGATTGTTTTGAGATCTTTGTAAAGATGGCTGTTGGATGTGTACAGCCTTAATCGCTCAATGCATTTGCACCGCTGACAATCTCAATGATCTCATTGGTGATGGCTGACTGGCGTGCTTTGTTGTAGGAAAGTTTTAGTTGTTTGAGGAGTTCCTGTGCATTGTCGGTTGCCACATGCATGGCTGTCATCCTGGCACCGTGTTCGGCCGCATTTGAATCAAGTAAAGCCTTATAAAGCTGAATCTTAAGTGATTTTGGTATTAGCTCTGACACGATCTCTTCCTGTTTTGGTTCAAAGATGTATTCATGTGGTGATTCATGTCCGCTTTCTTTTTCAGGGGGGGCAACAGGGAGGTAGCGCTCATGCTGTGGAAGCTGGATGGCAGCATTTTTAAACTGATTATAAATGATGTCTATCCTGTCGAAGGTTCCAGAAAGGAATTCCTGCATGAGGTTTTCAGCTATCTCCGATGCTGCATCAAAGTTCAGGTTGTGCAGGATCTCAGTGTTGAACTTATAAATCGGGTACTTTCTTCTTTTAAAGTAATCACCTGCCTTTTTCCCCAGGAAGAACAATTGAAGATTGCCTTTATCATATTGTTCTTTGTAGTTTTCCAGGATAACTTTATTGGTGAGCTTGATAATGTGGCTATTAAAGGCTCCACACAGACCCCTGCTACCAGAGATCACCACCAGCAAAACCTTTTTCGGTTCCCGGTCTTTGGTGAATTTCTCATCTTCCATGTCATCAAGGCTTCCACTCAAATCCCTGAGTAACTCGTTAAGTTTGTTGGCATAAGGACGCATTTTGAGGATGGCATCCTGGGCCTTCCTGAGCTTGGATGCCGAGACCAGTTTCATGGCGCTGGTAATCTGTTGTGTTGATTTAACAGATTCAATACGGATGCGTACTTCTTTCAGGTTTGGCATATCTTACTTATCGTATTTTTTACCAATTTTTTTGGCCGCAGCTTTCAGAACTTCTTCGACCTTGTCGGTCAGGTTACCTGCTTTTAGCTCATCCATAACAGGCTTTTCGTTTTCATTGAGGTAAAACAGAAACTCTTCCTGAAAGTCATGGACGCTTTTTATGGGAACATTTTTCAACAGGTTTCTTGTGCCGCAATAGATGATGGCGATCTGGTTCTCCACCGTCATCGGGCTATATTGTGGCTGCTTGAGTATTTCAACGTTCCTTCTTCCTTTTTCCAGGACGGCCATGGTAGTTGCATCAAGGTCTGAACCGAATTTGGAGAATGCTTCCAGCTCCCTGAACTGTGCCTGATCGAGTTTAAGAGTACCGGCAACTTTTTTCATGGATTTGATCTGGGCGTTACCACCCACCCTGGAAACAGAGATACCTACGTTGATGGCAGGACGCACACCCGCATTGAAGAGGTTGGTTTCCAGGAAGATCTGTCCGTCGGTGATGGAGATTACGTTGGTAGGGATATATGCAGAAACATCACCTGCCTGGGTTTCGATGATGGGTAAGGCGGTAAGGGACCCGCCCCCTTTAACGATGCCCCTGATTGATTCGGGCAGATCGTTCATCTTCTGTGCGATTTTATCAGATTCGATGATCTTTGCTGCTCTTTCCAGCAAACGAGAGTGCAGGTAAAAAACGTCACCGGGGTATGCTTCACGGCCCGGAGGCCTTCTCAGGAGGAGGGATACCTCTCTGTAAGCAACAGCCTGTTTTGAAAGGTCGTCATAAATAACCAGAGCAGGCCTTCCAGTATCACGAAAATATTCTCCAATGGATGCTCCGGCAAAAGGAGCGTAGAACTGCATGGCAGCAGGGTCAGAGGCAGTGGCAGTGATCACCACGGTATAATCCATGGCACCATTATCTTCCAGTATCTTTACGATGTTGGCAACAGAAGACCCTTTTTGTCCCACTGCAACATAAATACAGTAAACCGGCTCTCCTTTTTTATAAAATTCTTTCTGGTTGATGATGGTGTCGATGGCAATGGCGGTCTTCCCCGTCTGTCGGTCACCGATAATAAGCTCACGCTGTCCCCTTCCGATGGGGATCATCGCATCGATGGCTTTGATACCTGTCTGGATGGGCTCATTCACAGGGCGCCTGTAGATAACCCCTGGTGCTTTTCTTTCAAGGGGCATCATGAATTTCTCCCCTTTGATCTCGCCTTTACCGTCGATGGGTTCACCCAGGGTATTGATAACCCTGCCGAGAAGCCCTTCGCCAGCTTCAATGGAGGAAATTTTGTTGGTACGTTTGACAGTGTCGCCTTCGTTGATGCCGGATGACTCGCCCAACAATACCACCCCGACATTATCCTGTTCAAGGTTCAGGATGATGCCTTTCAATCCGTTTTTTTCGAATTCGACCAGTTCGCCTGCCTCAGCATTGTCGAGCCCGTATACATGAGCAATGCCGTCGCCGACTTCAAGCACAGTACCTGTTTCTTCAAGTTCAACCTGGTTTTTGTAGCCAGACAATTCCTGTCGTAGAATTGCAGAAACCTCTGCCGGTTTAATTCCTGCCATAAGTATTTAGTTATTTACTATAATTTTCTTTCGTATAAATTAATGCTGGCTGCACTCCTGCGCAACCTGTTAAGCTGATGCCTTATGCTGGCATCATATTGTTTGTCTGAATAATTGAGCACAAAGCCTCCGATCAGATCTTTATCAACATTTTCTTCCAGGTCAATGTGGCTTCCGGTTTGTTCTGTCAGCAGGTCAACAATTTCCTGTTTCAATTCATCATCGATCTTAATTGCCGTCTCCAGCCTTACTGTTAGTATGTTCTTATATTTCTTGAAAAGCTCATTGAAGGCAATGGAAATATTTTCAAGGTGTGCCTCTCTGTTTTTCCTGGTGATCAGCATCACAAATCTGAAACTGAGTTCCTGGATTTTATCTTCGAAGAGTATTTTGAAAATAGCCTGCTTCTTATCGGTTTTGATAACAGGATTTTTCAGAAAGAGCCTGAATTCTTTGCTGTCTTTACAGGTATCCCTGACCAGTAACATATCATCATTGACCTTGTCCAGGATGTCTATCTCGTGGGCAAGATCAAACAATGCTTTTGCATACCGCTCAGCTAAAATAGAAACGATCATCTTACTAATTCAAATGTGTATCATCAATGAGTTTCTCGATATAGTCTTTTTGCTTTGAAGGATCTGATAACTCCCGCTCAAGGATCTTCTCAGCAACCGTAATGGCCATGTCAGCAATTTGATTTTTAAGGTCGATCATAGCTGATTTTTTTTCATTTTCGATCCTTTCCTTAGCATTTTCCACAATATTATCAGCTTCTTCATTGGCCTTTTCACGGGCTTCTTCAATGATAGAATCCTTAATTTTCCTACCTTCCCGAAGGATAGCATCACGTTCTTCCTGGGCTTCTTTCAACAATTGCTCATTGCTGAACTTGAGCTCTTTCATTTCCTTTTTGGCCCTGTCAGCTGCAGTTAGAGATTCTTCAATGAACTCATCCCGCTCCTTCAAAGCTTTCATGATGGGCCGCCATGCATATTTTCCCAGAATGAAAATAAGCAGGGCAAAAACAATGGTCATCCAAAATATAAGACCAATTCCCGGACTTACTAGCTCCATAATTTAAATTTTTTGTTTAGAAAAATAAGATCGGTCATCATGGCCAACCGCCATGATGACTGATCTTTTGTTTGCTTTTAGATGAAAACGATCAAAAGACAAACAACAATGGCAAAAAACGCCACCCCTTCAATCAGGGCAGCAGCCACGATCATGTTTGATCGGATGTCTCCTGCCGATTCCGGTTGGCGTGCAATGGATTCAACGGCTCCTTTGCCAATCTGTCCAATACCTATACCAGCGCCAATTGCTGCGACGCTGGCACCAAGTCCTGCACCCATTTTTGCAAAGGGAGCCAAATCCGCTGCTGCCTGTAATAAAATTGCCAATAATTCCATAAGTATGCGTATTTGGTGTTAAAACAAACTTAATGATGTTCTTCTGACGCCAGTCCAAAATACAATGCAGACAAAAGCGTAAATACATATGCCTGGATGAATGCTACCAGCAACTCAAGCAGGCTCATAAACAAAGAGAACATGATGGATACGATGGAAACACCGTAACCCAGTCCTATATAAATATTTCCAAAAACAAAGATCAGGCTGATGAAGCCCAGAATAATGATATGACCTGCCGTAATGTTTGCAAAGAGACGAACCATCAATACGAAAGGCTTGGTGAACATTCCAATAAGTTCAATGACCGGCATCAGGGGAACAGGAAACTTCAGCCACCATGGTACCCCCGGGGCATTAAAAATGTGTTGCCAGTAATTCTTGTTTCCTGAAAATGTTGTGATCAGAAAAGTAAAGAAGGCCATAACCCCTGTGACCGCAATATTGCCGGTCACATTGGCACCGCCCGGGAAAATGGGCACCAAACCGAATAAATTGTTGAAAAAGATAAAAAAGAACAAAGTCAACAAATATGGCATGTAACGCTCGTACTTTTCACCGATGGAATCCTTGGCCACATCATCCCGTAGGAATACAATCAATGGTTCCAGTAAGGATTGAAGCCCTTTGGGTGCTTGTTTTTCCCTCCGTTTATAACGATTTGCTATGGAAACAAAAATAATGATCAGCAAGATGCTGCTGATGATGATGGCCAGGACATTTTTGGTGATAGACAGATCCAAAGGAAGATGGTCAACTTCTCCTTCGTCTTTTGTAATGATCTCCGGATTGATCAGATTTTCTTCAATAACCTTCACAACCTTTCCCTTATCGGGGCCTTCTGTCGCAAGTTTAAAACCTTTATATACGTGCCCATGCCAGAGTTTGTCGGACATGAAGGTGTGGAACTTTCCATCATGATACAATATTACCGGCAATGGGATACTGACATGATGCTTATGCCCTTCACTGTCTTTATAATCTAAAATATGCCAGTCGTGGGAGTCTGTAATGTGTTCTATGATCTTTTTCCCGGCATTGTACTCCTCTTTTTCAACTTCAGTTTGCCAGGATTCATCCTGGGCATTTTCAGTATGCGTGGGCTCCTCCTTTTGGCCATGGCCGGCATCCTGAATAAACGACATCGTTAAAACTCCAACTATCAGCAGAATAATTGTTATTCCCAGTTTTGCAGCCAGTGGTCGTAAATTCATATAATGAAAACTATATACTTATAATTTTATGGGTGCAAGTTTACAAATAATTGGTTAATATATAAAGAACTTTTCTAAATTATTGAGGTTTTGACATAGCCTCGGTGCACGCTTTGCAAATGTCAATAAAAGAATTAAATTAATTTGCAAATTGGCAAAATTAATAGATTTTCTTGCAAAGGTTTCAGGCTCCATTCCCCCTCCTTGCCAGCAGGGATAGCCTGTCCCACCGTAGGCGGGAGGGTTAGGGGGTGGGTAAGTAAAAGTGTAAAGAGTAGAATATTTTAATTCCCAACTTAAGTTAATTAATAAAATTAATTCTGCGATATTTGTTTCAAACCGAAATATATTGTAAATTAACCCCAAATGGCAGATAGCAATATCACAAGTTAAATCATTAATATTACAGGAGTTATGAAAAAACTGTTTTTTTTGTTTGGGTTAATTTTTGTTCTTTCATTACAATTTTGCACGCCTCCGATGGAGCCAGTGGATCTGGATAAGGAAGTTTCTGCGATAAAAAATGTTCTCGAGAAATATGTCATCGCCAATGAAAATGAGGATTTCAGCATCATAGAAGAAATATGGATGCCGGCGGAGGACATCATTCTGATCGGCACCGACAGTGATGAGACCCTGATAGGTTGGGAGCAAATTCGAAAAGCCATACAAGGGCAATACGGAAACTTTGAGAACACCCTGATCACTGTTTCGGACCAGTGGATCAAGGTAAATATGACGGGTAACACAGCCTGGTTTTCAGAGGTGTTAAGCTATAATTTTATTTACAACGAGGAAGCCATGTCCTTTGAGGGGATGCGCTTTACCGGTGTCCTTTGCAAGAAAGAAAAGAAATGGAAACTGGTTCAGGGACATTTATCCATTCCTGCTGAAGTTGACCTGGAAGAGGAATAGAAGGATATAGATCCGGCTAAATCGCTGAAGTGAATTGTTTCAGGAAGCGGATGTCGTTTTCGTAGTACAAGCGAATGTCTTTGACCTGGTACATCATCATAGCCGTGCGTTCAATTCCGATACCAAAAGCATAACCGGTGTATTTCTTGCTGTTTATTTTACAGAAGTCAAGTACATTCGGATGAACCATACCGCATCCGAGAATCTCCAGCCATCCTGTGTATTTACATACATTACATCCTTTTCCATGGCATATCTGGCAGGAGACATCCATTTCTGCCGAGGGTTCTGTAAAGGGGAAATAAGAGGGCCTGAACCTGACTCTGGTGTCCTGTCCGAGGAATTCCCTTGCAAAGTAGTAGAGTGTTTGCTTTAGGTCAGCAAATGAGACATCTTTGTCGATATACAAACCTTCCACCTGGTGAAAGATGCAATGTGACCGCGCAGAGATGGCTTCATTTCGAAAAACCCGGCCTGGGAAGATGCTTCTTATCGGAGGCTGGGAGTTTTCCATCACGCGAACCTGCACCGAAGAGGTATGTGTTCGTAATAAAATGTCGGGGTCCTTTTCAATAAAAAACGTATCCTGCATGTCGCGGGCAGGATGTTCTTCCGGGAAATTCAGTGCAGTAAAGTTGTGCCAGTCGTTTTCAATTTCCGGTCCTTCCTCTACAGTAAATCCGATACGGGAAAAAATGTCTGTCATTTTATTCCTGACGATGGAAACAGGATGACGTGAACCCAGTGGGGCACTCAGTGACGGCCTGGTGAGGTCAATATCAGTACTGCCTTTTTCTTCTTGTGCGGAGGCTTGCTTGTTTGCTTCATCAAAAATTGATTGCGCCTTGTTTTTCAGATCATTTAATAGCTTGCCAAAAGTTTTCCGTTCTTCAGGAGCTACATGCCGGAACTGAGAAAAAAGATCTGTTATCTGTCCTTTTTTACTCAGGTATTTCAGACGGAATTGTTCTGCGGCTTCTTTTCCATCGAATTTATAGGATTCTATATCCTTTAAAATCTTGTCAATTTTATCCTTCATGGGAATGGGCCTATTCAACAATTTCAACAGAGAATATAACAGGTTCCTTTGGGGAATTCTGAAATACATCCACATTTGCTATCTTATCAACAACATGCATTCCCCGTGTCACTTCACCAAAGATGGTATAGGTGCCGTCGAGATGTGGTGCGCCACCGATATTTTTATAAGCCTGGCGCTGTTTCAACGAGAATTTCATGTTGAACCTTTGTTCGATGGCGTCCAGCTCTGCGTCTCCATATTTGCGTCCCTGGACAATATAAAACTGGCAGCCTGAAGATTGTCTTTCGGGGTTCACATCATCACCCATCCTTGCTGCAGCAAGAACACCACGTTTATGGAAATATTCCGGGACAATCTCCGCCGGGATCAAGTAACCGGGATCCCTCTGCCCATCTTTATTGGCACCACCCTGGATCATAAAGTCTTTGATGACCCTGTGAAACCTTGAGCCTTCATACCAGCCTTCCCTGGTGAGTTTGATGAAGTTATCCCTGTGCTGGGGGGTTTCATCATAAAGGATCCCTTGGATGTCTCCCATGCTGGTTTTTATGATAAACTTTGTTTGCGACAAAGAAGTAATACTTGTTGTGAATGCAATTGCTAATGTTATCAGGATAATCTTTTTCATAATAGATTAGTTTTTGAAAATCTTTGCAATATTAATAAAATCAGGGCAATTAATAACGGTTTTTACTGTTTCCCGGGGTTTTTTTTACCCATCCTTTCCCTGAAATGTTTGCGGCACAATGGTTCATAAATGTCGGTTTCACCAAGCTGAATAATATTTTCATCACCGGATTTCCTGTATGAAAAATTGGCCAGGTCACCACACTCCATACAAATAGCGTGCAGTTTTGTAACATAATCTGAGATTGCAAGAAGTGATGGCATGGGTCCAAATGGATTCCCTTTGTAATCCATGTCCAGTCCTGCAATGATCACCCGCTTTCCCTGGTCGGCGAGCTTGTTGCAAACATCGGCGAGCTCATGGTCAAAAAATTGTGCTTCATCAATACCAATAACATTGTAATCGGCAGAATAAAACAGGATCTGTGAAGCACTTTGAACCGTGGTGGAAGGAATAGAATTTTGGTCATGAGACACGACTTCCTCTTCTGCATAACGCACATCCATAGCCGGCTTGAAGATCTCAACTTTCTGCTGAGCAATCAAAGCCCTTCTCAGCCTTCTGATTAATTCCTCGGTTTTTCCGGAGAACATGGATCCGCAAATGACTTCTATCCATCCACTTACGTGAGGTCCTTTTGTCTTTTCCAGGAACATGATTATTTTGAATTCATTCTTTTATATCTTTATCCTGTCGTTATACAAAATTAAGATTTCTTTCGTTGATTCGATAAAAGGAAAATATGGACAGCCAGGAAAAGAAAATCATTGAATTGCAGCTTAACCATCTTCTTGAAAACATTCAACTGCGTTTGAACATTATCATGAGAGGTTCAGAAAGACAATCTAAATTGGATCTTGACAGCCTTAAGGATAAGATCAGGGACCTTTATGACCAGGTACTTAATCTGGAAATGCTGCAAGAAAATGTTAAACAGGAAAAAAGACCTGTTGAAAAACCCGTTGCTGAGAAAATCAGGGAACAAAAAAAGGATGCAAAAGAAAAAAATGCCAAGGAAGAAACCAAAGCATCTGGGAACGAGGATCCTCCCGAAAAGGAAATAAAACTGGTTAAAAGCACAACCGGGCCAACCGAAGATGTTTCTCCTGAAAAAAAAGAACCGGATATATCTCCTTCCAAAAATGCTGATATCCTGAAAGAAAGGCAAACCACCATCGCAGATAAATTCATGGATGAGGATGATAGGAGCCTGGCAGCAAAAATTCAAAAGAACCCTATCCGGGATCTGAGGCTGGCTATTGGTGTCAACGACAAATTCTTATTTATCAAGGAACTTTTTGATGGAAACCTGGATGCCTATAATGAATCCATTAAAAACCTGAATGGCATTACAGAAAAGGAAAAGGCCCTGCAATCCCTCGATGAGCTGAAAAAGCTTTATAAATGGCCTGAGGATTCGTATTATGGTGCCAAACTAATAGAATTGATCGAAAGAAAATTTATGTAAGTCCTATGAAAAGACTTTTCATCATTTTACTGACTTTTTTGTCGATATTTTCATTTTCACAGGATAAAAACTATGTCAGGGAGATCATTGAAACAATTGCATCACCTGAATACCATGGGCGTGGATACTACAAACATGGAGATAAAAAAGCTGCAAAATTTATCAGGAAAGAGTTTAAGAAAAATGGGATACATGCCTTTAACAATAATTATTTCCAGGAATTTGCATTCTCCATGAACATCATCAAAGGCAAAACCCGGATGCGGATCAATGATGTTTTGCTTGAACCGGGAAGAGATTACCTGATTGCTGCCTTCTCCCCAACTACAAATATGGTTTTTGAACCATTTTTTCTTATGAATGATTCTTTGTCAGAAGGCAGTAAATTGTCAAAGAAAAACAAGAAATTGGCTGAGGGAAAGGTTATTATAACAGATATGTATCATAAGGATTTGAAACGGGGAAATTATTTTGATACCCCGGCGGTTATTGTCAAAGAAGATGATAAAAACCTATGGTGGCATGTTTCCAATGCCAGGTCGGTGGAAGGTTCTTTTGTTGCTGAAGTGAAGAGCGGTTCCATTCCTGGCGATAAAATTGAATCTGTCAGGGTAAAATTCAGATCCGATTTTGTGGAAGATTATCAAACACAAAATGTTACAGGATATCTAAAAGGCCTTGTGCAGCCGGATACTTTCATTGTTTTCACTGCCCATTATGACCACCTTGGGTGCATGGGCAAGGATGCCTGTTTTCCTGGTGCCAATGATAATGGGAGTGGGACAGCCATGATTATGGATCTGGCAAGGCATTATGCCAGTAAGGATTCTTTGCCATATTACAGCATGGTTTTTATGGCATTTGCAGGAGAGGAAGCCGGGCTGGTTGGTTCAAGGTTTGCTGCCGAGAATCCATTGTTTCCGCTGTCTCAGGTGAAATTCCTGATAAACCTCGACATGGTTGGGACAGGCAGTGATGGCATTACGGTGGTTAATGGGACGCTATACGAAAAAGCATTCAACCTCTTAAAGGAAATAAATCAGGAAAAGGCATACCTCAAAAATGTCAAGATCAGGGGAGAATCCTGTAACAGCGATCATTGTCCTTTTTATCAAAAAGGAGTGCCATCGGTATTTATCTATACTATGGGCAAGGAATATAATGAATACCATACCGTTGATGACAAGCCTGATGACCTTCCCCTGACTGAGTATGAAGACTTTTTCCGGCTTTTGACCGATTTCGTGCAAGCCATCAGAAATATTAATTTGAATTAACTGGATGCCAAAATTATTTGTTATTCCCACTCCAATAGGCAATCTTGAGGACATGACCTATAAGGCGGTCAGGATCCTGAAGGAAGTGGATGTGCTTTTTGCGGAAGATACCAGGAAAACAGCAGTCTTGCTTAAGCATTACGATATTTCCTGCCGGATGATCCCTTTCCATCAGGTCAACGAGCATAAAATCCTGGAAAAAGCTATGGAGACGATAAGGAGTTCAGAAAAGTCGGCGATCGTTACTGATGCAGGAACACCCGGGATTTCAGACCCGGGCTATTTGCTTATCAGGGAATGTATCAGACAAGATATTGAGGTAGCCTGCCTGCCTGGTGCTACCGCCTTCATCCCTGCGCTTATACAGTCAGGTATTCCCGCCGACCGCTTTTATTTTGAGGGTTTCCTTCCTCACAAAAAAGGAAGGGTGAGCAGGTTTAAATACCTTGCTGAGCTGGACCAAACGGTGATATTGTATGAATCGCCACATCGTTTGATCAGGACACTGGAGCAGTCAATAGCCTACTTTGGTCCCGAAAGACATGCATCTGTCTCAAGGGAGCTTACCAAGTTATATGAAGAGACCATCAGGGGCACCTTGCAACAACTGCTTGCTCATTTTAATTCCAGGAAAGTAAAAGGGGAGTTTGTCATTGTCATCGAGGGAAAAACCTGATTCAATCCACAAAAAAATTAATCCATCTTTTCTGAAAAGGCCATGTTGCTGGTGTCCGGATTCGAACACTCCGGGTTTTTAGCGTACATTTTTAAGGTTTTTGGAATGCAATTGCATATAATATTATTGCTTAAAAACCAGCTTCATACACCTTTTGGCACATGGTTGGCTGAACAAAATACATAGGATCATTGTACATCAGAAAAACAATCATTCAAAATTCCGGAAAAATGAAAAAAACCATAATATTTATGTTAGCAGTGCTTCTCTCCGGATACATGTCCTTCGGCATGGCAGGTGGTGGAAAAGATGGAGAGAAGAACAACTCCTTGAAGAACAGCCTCTATATTGAGAATATCTGTAACGAGGTCAACACCACATTTCTTAACAGCACAAAAATAGATATTATTGATGCTGATAATTACGGGTTAGACAACACCATACCAAAGGATACCAGGGATGCGATATACAGTATCCTTACCTATCCTGAGTTTGCCAGGGAAAACATCGAAGATGGTGTCGTTTTTGTAAACTTTACTTATGATGAAGACGGATACATTAAGATCCGGTCAACCAATTACAGCGATGAGCAACTTAATAAATACATCGTTGATAAACTTGAAAATATCAGATTGAGAAATGGTATCGTAACAATAGGAAAGGAATATCATTTAAAATTCCATTTCGAGCTTCTGTAGTTTTATTTTTTATGTTAGTTAAACATTGGGTGCAAAAGCCCCGGTCATTTGCCGGGGTTTTTCTTTTGTTATCTGCCGGATACTTAAAAAATGATACCTTTACCTGATTATTTCTTGACACATGTTCAGTTTGGGAATAATTTCCATGATCAACCCTACTACTGATGCGTTAAAATTTAAAAACTAAATAAATCTATTTGTTCTTTGAAATTTTGATATTTGATTATTGCAAACAGCTCATTCACGGATGTTTTATCAAAGATATTGATGCTTAGAATTTGTAATATTTC
>JAGYLD010000064.1 GCA_018401355.1 Bacteroidales bacterium | reverse complement strand
TCAAAGCTTTTTCAAAGAATTTTTATTAAAGAATCCTCCTTTTCTTTTCAATGAATTTTAAAAGCATTGACAAAGAAAAAATATAGACTTCTCCGGATAAGAACCAGAACCTGGCAAGAAAGGCAATTGTAACTGAAACTTCTTCCGGAATTCCGGTTAGGATAAGATAACCAGAAATTACACCCTCTCTAACTCCAAGACCACTTGGAATAATGATTGCAATTAATCCAATCGTAACTCCTAAAGGGAATGCAAACATCACTGTAACAGGACTTTGTGAGTAAATCGCAATACTGAGAAAATAAAAGCCAACCATCCAGATGCTCCAATAAAGCATGCAAAATCCAATGATACTGATGTTTTTTTTAAAATCCAGTGAAGGGATGTTGATTGTTTTCTTGAACAACTTGTGTATTACGACAAGTACAAAATTGTGAAATGGAGAGAAAAACAGAAAAATCGTTAAAAGTAAAAATATTGAAAAGACTAAGATGCTGAACCTATTGAACCCATAATAAATCAGAACAGGGAAAATACTTGTTCCAATGCCTGTCCAGACATAAATAAGCTGTTCTTTCAAGGATGCCACCGAGGCGATTTTTAAAGAGTTTTGATTATCGGAAACATACGATGCTCTACCCAGGATAACCCAAATCTTACCAGGAATATATTTGGCAAAAATCGACAGACCATGTGATATTATTGCGGTTGATGGTTTAATTAGCAGACCATGGACTCTTAAAGCATTCCACCAGCTTATTGAACTCAATGTGATTCCAATCCAAAATAAAACCACTGAGATTGCCAATGGGAGAAATCTGACATCTAAAGTAGAGAGATCTATGAAGTCTGTTTTAATAAAATAAATAAACAGAAAGACAAAAGAAATATAAATAAGAAGATTAAACAGCCATTTACTGGTAAGAAATTTCATCGTAGATCTTTGTTACTATCCATATCAAACCACATTGCAAAAAGAATAAATTGAATACCCATTATTACTGAAAACATCCATGCAAGAAAATTAACTTTTGGGATATGGTCGAATGCAATCCAGAAATATATAATTCTGATAAAAAGAGGAATACTGATGAAAGTAAGAAAAAATCCTGATAAATAGAAAAAAACAAGAGGATGAAAGTCACGGATAACGTATTTTTCTTTTAATCTATAAAAGAACATTTTTAGTAATAGCCAGGATATTGTGTATATCACTTTATAAATCTTCATTTTTGATTGTTCACCAATATTATATACCGGTTCGGTTATTATGTCTTTAACTGTATAATTATAGATATTTAGTCGAACCAAAAGATCGTTTGGCTGTCCATATCTTTTATACATAAGGTCCCAGTCGATAGTATGCAATGCTTTCTTATCTATTGCTGTGTAACCTGATTGGGAATCGGCTATATGCCAATAACCTGAGGCAATTTTTGTTAGTAATGACAATATGGAATTTCCCCAATACCTTGTTTTTGGGATTTTGTCATAAGCTTTCCCTGAAAGAAGCCGGTTCGTTTTGGTATAATTTGCTTCTCCTGATGTGATCGGTTTCAGTAAGTCGGGTAAATATATAGGATCCATTTGTCCATCTCCTGCCATTACCACGGCTGCATCAAAATCCCTGTCCCTTGCATACTTGTATCCTGTAGCAATAGCTCCTCCAACACCCTGGTTCTTTTCATGTTCAATGAGAATAACTTTTGAATGCTGCAGAATTGAATTCTGCACTACTTGTATGGTATTGTCCGTACTACAATCATCAATAATAACAATGGAATCAATATAGGAGGGCATTGTATCGATCACATTTTTAATTTGAGTTTCTTCGTTATAGCAAGGAACGACCGCTGCTACTTTTTTACCTTCGAACATATTTAAAAGAATATTGGTTTCCGATTTCCATCAAGACCCGACAAAAATAATGAATTATTCGAATGGTTGTTTTTAACTAACAAGCAGCACAGGGCATTTTGTATATTTGCTGAAATGTTTAGATAAAGGGAAGCTTAGTAAAGAATGCATTGTTATGAAACTCATCATTGAAAAATTCATTTCTTATTTCTCGATTTTATTAGTTTTAGGAGTGATTGTTGGGGTAGGATTGAATCTTAAGCTCTGGAAATTCGAGAGCCGGGTTATTGCTCACGATGTAAAAACTTATTACGCTTATTTGCCTGCTTTATTTATATATCAGGATATTGGTCTTGATACATTAAATGTAGATAACAGTCTAAATGACAGGATTTCAGCCATGAAATCTCCAAATGGCAGAAATTACTTAAGATATTCAATGGGTAATGCAATTCTTTACGCTCCATTTTTTCTATCTGCTCATATAGTGACTCCATTATTTGATTTTGAGCAGGACGGATATTCCCCTCCATATAAAATCGCTTTATTAATAAGCTGTGCTATTTATTTGTTTATTGGACTTCTTTTTTTACGTAAATACCTTCTTGAGTTTTATTCAGGATATATTGTTGCGCTATCCTTATTTGCGGTAGTAATAGGTACGAATCTTTTATTCTATTCTACCATTGAGGCCCCAATGACTCATGCCTACAGTTTCTCATTGATTGCAATATTTATATATTTAACTCCAAAATGGTACAAAAGCCCCAGTTTAACGAAAGCTTTGCTCATAGGAGCACTTTTTGGTTTAATTGTATTAATTCGACCTTCAAATGTCATTTTGCTGATTTTCTTCATTCTTTATGGAGTTGATTCAGTTAGTGAGCTGAAAAAAAGAGTTTTTCTTTTTATTCGAAAATACTACCTCATTTTATTAATGTTGGTAATCTTCTTCATGGTTTGGTTACCCCAGTTTCTTTACTGGAAGTATGTGTCAGGACATTACCTGTTTTACTCATACAGTGATCAGGGATTTTATTTTGGTGATCCTCAAATTATAAAAAGCCTCTTTAGCTATAGAAAAGGCTGGTTAGTATATACCCCGATCATGGGACTAGCCATAATTGGGTTGTTTTTTTTAAGGAAGTATCAAAAAGGTATGACCCTGCCGATCGCAATTTTCCTGGTGCTTAATATTTACATTTTGTCGTCATGGTTTCAATGGTATTTTGGCGGCAGTTTCGGATTGCGAGCCTATATTGATTCTTACAGTATCCTTGTGATACCATTTGCTGCTCTCTGTCAGTACATGTTCTCCAGAAAACTATGGGTTAAAATTTCGTTTTTGGTCATAGTTCTGTCATTGGTTTATTTGAATATTTTCCAGACAAGACAATATTATACGGGGGCAATTCACTGGGTAAATATGAACAAGGAAGCTTATTGGGAAACTTTCGGGAAGCTTTATCCGACAGAAAGATTTATTCATCTGTTGAATCCTTCGAGGACAGGTAAAGGTATTATTGAGCCCCAAAGTATTTCTTTTGATCAAAAGTATAACGTGTTCAAAAAAAGAATCATGGCAGATAGTGCATGGTTAAATAGCATTATTTTGAAAGCTGAGAGCAGGAATATTCCATTGGATTCAATGATCAGGCTGGATTTTAAATGGATGATGGAACAAAAAAGGAATAATTCTGAAAAATGAAAATTATGGATTTTTATTATTATAGATCATATATAAAGCATCAATACTTATCATATTGTCCACTGAAAGACCTCTTTTAATAGCTTTTGACTGGATTTCCTTATGCCATTTGTTATCCTTTTTAATTTGTTTTATATAGCTGTAATATTTATCATAAGAATGAAAGCGGTACAATTTTGCCATACCAAATGGAGATGTTGAAACTTCCTTATAAAACGGTGTGACATATTCCATGACCAATGAATAATCATCACTTTTTTCAAATAAGTCCCATCTCCAGAATAATATATAATCTACTGGTCTTATGTTGCTTTTATAGTTAATTGGAGCATTGGATTTAAAGATAGTATTTTCTTCATGAGTCCAAATGAAATTCCAGGGAATGGAATCATAATTCCAAACTAATGGAAATTGACCATCACACTGGGGATTCTTTAAATTTGCCACGCCTTTCTCTAATCCCAGATAACAACCATAATGCAATTCTGCCCAGTTTTCCGAATAATTTAACGTGATCAGTGTTGAGTTTTCCTGTATACCTTCCTCCAAAGCGAATATTTCTTTTGCTTTGTTATCCAGTGCATACTGAAATTCATATTGAACCCTTCTTTGCTGAAGGCTTAATCCAATAACTATCAGGCTTACTACAAAAGAAAATGATGCAGGAACCCGCAAAATAGAGATCCAGAAAATGAGCATAAAAAACATCACTGTGCTTATCCTGTTTGTGATGTTTCCTGAGGTCATCTGGTTTGGAAAAAATAAATAAAGGATAAAATACAAACCAAACAGGATTATTCCACTGTAATGATCAAAATTTACCGTTTGTTTCTTTTCTTTTTTGAAAAACCTTACAATGATCCAAATTAACAGGATCAAGAATATTATGCCAAGAAGCAGATAATTTACTTTTGATTCCAGTTCATAATGGAAGCCAATGGAACTTCTTATATGAAAAAAGAATTCCAGGAGCTTGCCAATCCCAATATTTTCAGCTGCAGCAGTTCCGGCAAGTGATGTAATCCTTTTAATGTATATAACCCAAAGAACAAATGAAGGGATGAGTGCCACGAGGAGATATATGGTTTTTTTAAAAAACTCTTTCAGAGAGAGGGCAACCCCTTCTTTCCCGGAGACATAGTAAATAAATCTCAATACCTCCAGTAAAGCCAGGCCATAGAGCAATAAGAGATAAGTAAAGGCATGAGATATATAAACCAACAGAAAAAGCAGAGCCAATACAAGTCCATTTTTTGGCTTTAGCATATCCTTTACTCTGAACCAATAACCAAGAAATAAAAAGAAGAACCCAAAAGAAATGCTAAAGTTGTAATAGCCAAGTAAGAACAGGGATGTTATTGAAAAGGGAACGATCAATACCGAATGAAATGTGATTTTGTCATTAAAGGCAAGAACAAGATACCTGAATGAATATGCCAGGAAGAAAATATAAGTAATATAAAATGCCTTTTCCGCAAAGTTGGGAGAGAAAACCAACTGGTATACACTGAGCAGGTAATGCCCTGTGGCATTACCGACAATGATATCATTTAGTGTGAAATAATTAGACAGGAACCGATTGCCTTCCCATAATTGTGCGATAACATTTGTCGTGTAGAGATGCTGCGGTCCATCGAGCGACGGAATAATTGAAAGAAATAACAAAGGCGAACAGGCACTCAATGTGGCCAGAAGGAATATTATTTCCCTTAACCATCTGGAATGAAATATTTTGATTGTAATCATTTATTGTAATGTTCAGGAGGAAATACCGGGACTAATTGTTCTTTAGATATTTCCTGCTCCAGATATTATACTTCAAAATACACCATATTGCCCTGAAACCGTCTTTTGCTCCAATCTTTTTCCCTTCCTCGTATGTTCGTCCGTAGTAAGATATCCCAACTTCATAAATCCTGATTCCCGGGAACCGTGATATTTTGGCTGTAACTTCCGGCTCAAAACCAAAACGGGTTTCTTTAAAATAGATCTTTTTGATGTAATCTGCCCGGAAAAGTTTATAGCAGGTTTCCATATCGGTGAGGTTCAGGTTGGTAAACATATTTGAAATGAAAGTCAGGAATTTATTGCCAATAGAATGCCAGAAGAACAAAATCCTGTGTGGTGTCCCTCCCATAAACCTTGAACCGTAAACAACATCAGCAAATCCGTTCACAACAGGTTTAAGCAAAAAATTATACTCCTGAGGATCGTATTCCAGATCAGCATCCTGGATAATGATAAAATCACCTGTAGCTTCATCGATACCGCGGTGCAAAGCTGCTCCTTTGCCCATATTTTTGGGTTGATCAAATAATCTGATGTCTGTTTCAGGATGATCTTTGATATAATCCAATACAACTTCCCTGGTATTATCTTTAGAGAAATCGTTCACAATGATGAGTTCTTTTTTGATGTTGTTTAACAATTTGACCTCTAAAACTTTATCAAGGATCAAATGAATGGTTTTAGCTTCATTATAAGCCGGGATAAGAATTGAAAGTTTATTTAATTCCATTTGATTCAGGTTATTAGCTATTATTCATGATAATATATCCTTTTCACACGCCTTGATATTCCCGACAGCACTTCATAAGGGATGGTCCTCATTTCATTCGACAGTTCAGCGATGGGTCTTTCTTTTCCGAAGACGATCACTTCATCTTCTTCTTTGGCTTCAATGCCGGTCAGGTCGAGCATGCACATGTCCATACAAACATCGCCCACAATGGGGGCAAGATGTCCATTCACCAGCATATGCCCTTGTCCGTTACTCAGGTTCTTGTGCAGTCCGTCGGCATATCCGACCGGCACGATGCCGATGGTCATGTTCTCCTCCGACTTGCCGCGCCTGTTGTAGCCAACGGTTTCACCTCCGGGAATATATTTTATCTGCGATATGATCGTTTTCAGGGTGCTTACATTCTCCAGCGATTTTTGCTCTTCCGGGTTATTTGAAATGCCGTAAAGCCCGATGCCCAGTCGTACCATCTGGAACTGGGCTTCCGGGAAGCGGCTGATGCCGGCGGAATTTAAAATATGCATCATCACCGGATGTCCCGCTGCCTCCTTGATCCTGTCGGCCATGGCCTGAAACCGGCTGATCTGCTCACGGGTAAATGCATCATGACCGGGATCATCACTGGCGGCAAGATGGGAGAAAACCGATTCAACATAAATGAGCCTGTTGCTTTGCAGCTTTTCAATAAGCTCTTCAAGGTGCCCTTCCTGGAAGCCAAGCCTGTGCATTCCGGTGTCAAGCTTGATGTGTACTTTCACAGGTTTGTTCAAAGGCAGAATATTCTTACGGATGGACTTCTCCAGCTTTTCCAGGATGCGGAAACTATATATCTCCGGCTCAAGCTGATGCGTGATCATGGCATCAAAGCTTTCTGCTTCGGGGTTCATGACCATGATGGGAACGATGATGCCGGCCTTGCGCAACTCCACTCCCTCATCAGCGTAAGCCACAGCCAGATAATCAACACGGTGGAACTGCAGGGTGTTGGCAATTTCAAAGCTGCCACTTCCGTAAGAAAAGGCCTTGACCATGCCCATGATCTTGGTAATGGGTTTCAGTCTTGCCCGGTAATAATTCAGGTTGTTGACCAAGGCATTCAGGTTGATTTCAAGGACTGTTTCATGCGACTTCTGCTGCAAGGCTTTTGAGACCTGTTCAAACTCAAAAACCCTGGCGCCTTTAAGCAATATGCTTTCATTGCTGAAGCTGGAAAAGGAGAACCTTTTTAAAAACTCTTCTGTGCTTTTGAAAAAATACTTTTCTTCCTGAAACTTGTCTTTGTGTCTTGAAATAGCAGGGCCTATTCCTATAAAACGATCTACATTTTTGTTAAGTAATATGTCTGCAATTTCATCATATAGTTCTTCATCATTTTTACTGCTTTGCAGGATGTCAGATAGAATAACGGTTTTTCGCTTTTGATTGGCATGTTGTTCCAGGAAGTTGATGGCTATGCTCAATGAATTTATATCTGAATTGTAGCTGTCATTAATGATCTGACAATGGTTGATGCCTTCTTTCAGCTCCAACCTCATCGCAATGGGCTGGAGGCCGGTCATCTTTTCTTTGATCATGTCATTCGGATAACCCAGGTGCAACATGGTTGCCCAGCAATGAATGGCATTTTCAACAGAAGCCTCATCGATAAATGGTATGATGACTTCCATTTCCTTTTCCTTGTACACTGCTGATATCCGGGTTTGGTAAAGGCTTAAACGGGTTGTCTTTTGTATGAAGAGGTCAGCGGGCTGTTTGCGGCTCCAGGTAAAAGCATTGATGGATTCCAATATTTCTGATCGGATGATGATCTCCTGAATCTCAGAATGATCCAGGCAATATATGAGGATATCTACCTTCGTAAAAAGCTTAAGTTTTTCACCAATCTTTTGGGCTGTGCTGATAAAATTCTTATCATGGGCCTGGCCTATGTTTGTATAGATTCCAATGTTTGGTTGGATGATTGACTGAAGCTTGTCCATCTCATCCGGTTCAGAAATTCCTGCTTCAAAAATTGCGAGGTCATAGTTGTCTTCCAGTTGCCAAACGGACAAAGGAACGCCTATCTGGGAGTTATAACTTTTGGGACTTCGAATGATTTTTTTATCCTTATTCATCAATTGGAAGAGCCACTCCTTTATGATGGTTTTTCCATTGCTGCCTGTAATCCCAATAACCGGCCCGTGGAATTTTTTCCTGTGAAAACCTGCCAGGAGTTGTAGTGCCTTAAGTGTATTTTTTACAAAAATGAAATTTGCGTCTGAATAGTCGTTGAGTTTTACGGGCAATGATGAGATGACAAAATTCCTGATTCCTTTGTGATAAAGTTCTTCAATGTAATTATGCCCGTCGTGACGTTTGCCGGGAATGGCAAAAAACAGGCAATGTTCCGCTGATATAAGTCTTCTGCTGTCAATCAGGATATCCTGAATCAACTCATCCTTACCATTTGTTTTTATCAACTCGCCATTGATGACACTGCAAATTTTATTTATGTTGTATCCTTTTAGTGACATGCATATCAATCGTTATTTTCCTCTTCAGTTAAATCCGGACTTTCATCCTCTTGTCCTTCAACCTCTGCAGAAACAGGCAAAGGATTTTTGGAGATTTCATTATACAGCCGGCGGTTTTTGGTAATATCAATAGCTGAATAAATGGCAGCAAGCATGGAGTCAGGCATGGCTTTGTCTTTTCCTGCAAGGTCATATGCAGTGCCATGTCCGGGAGAAGTCCTGACAATGGGCAGTCCTGCAGTGAAGTTCGTGCCGGTATCAAAAGCCAGCGCTTTAAAGGGTATCAATCCCTGGTCGTGGTACATGGCAAGGATGGCATCGAATTGCTGGTAGTCATTTGAGCCAAAGAACCCGTCGGCAGGGAAAGGCCCATATACCAGGAAGTTTTCATCCTGAAGTTTTTTGATAACCGGCTTGATTATTTTTTCTTCTTCATCACCCAGCAGCCCCATCTCCCCGGCGTGTGGGTTAAGTCCAAGTACAGCAATTTTAGGTTTCCTGATCCCGAAATCCCTGAGAAGGCTGTTATTCAATATTCTTATTTTGCTTTCAATCAGTTCCGGAGTGATATGTTCGGTAACTTCTTTCAAAGGCATATGTCCTGTTGCAACACCTACCCTGAGGTTTTTGCTGATCATCAGCATCATCTGCTGATTTGAATTGAAAGCCGATGCAAAGAATTCGGTATGTCCGGGGAAATTAAATTCCTTTGACTGGATGTTTTCTTTATTGATTGGAGCTGTAACAATGGCGTCAATGCTGCCCTTTTTAATGTCTTCTACCGCCCTGTTAAGTGCATCCAGTGCCAGTTTTCCGGCTATTTGTGTACTTTTTCCCAATTCGATCTTTACATCATGCTCATAACAATTGATGATGTTAACTTTTTTATCAATGGCCCCTTCAGGATTTTTGATCACATTAAAGTTAAACTCATCTATATTTAAGCTTTTTCTGTGGTATGAGGCCACCTTGGAATGTCCGTAAATGACAGGAATTAAAAGATCTGTGATTCTTTGGTCGCTCAGGGCTTTGATAATGATTTCATAACCAATGCCGTTCAGGTCACCATGGGTAATACCAATTTTTAACTTTTCAGGATCTTTGGATGATCTTTCATTCATCATAACACTGCGGTTTAAGTGTGCAAAGATACAATTAATAAGGGGATAGCGACAATGTAATTATTGACTTAGGTCAAATAAAAAATTGTAAAGCAGTCGCACACCGATGCCGGTACCGCCTTTTGGACGGTAAGCATCTTTTTTGGCGAAGAATGCAACACCGGCAATGTCAAGGTGAATAAATGGGTAGTCTGTGAATTTCTCCAGGAATTTGCCGGCAGTGATCATTCCTGCTTCAGGTCCTCCGATATTTTTAATGTCAGCAACATCAGATTTGATAAGTTCTCCATATTCTTCCCAGAAAGGGAACTCTGCGATCCTTTCGTATACTTTTTCACCTGCTTCCTTCATTTTCTTCAAGCTTTCTTCAGCTTTGGTTTCCATGGCTACAACACCATAAGGGCCAATTGCCCTGGAGGCTGCTCCCGTGAGTGTAGCGGCATCTATGACCAATTCCGGATCATATTTTTTTGCATAGCTCAGGGCATCTGCTAGGATCATCCTTCCTTCCGCATCTGTGTTGAGTACCTCCACCGTGATCCCATCATACATTTTGATGACATCCCCTGGAACGTATGCGTTGCCATCCAGGCGGTTGTCTGTGGCAGGAAGAAGCACAACCACATGTACTGGCACCTTATTCCATGCCAGTGCCAGTACTACGGAAGCCATAGTTGCTGCACCGGCCATGTCACATTTCATGTCATTCATATATGACCCTGTTTTGATGTTCATGCCACCGGTATCATAAACCACACCCTTGCCCACAAGAATGACTGGCCTGGAATTCACTGCATTATCAGGTTTCCATTCCATGATCGTAAAGGTTGGCGGATCAATACTGCCTTTGTTGACAGCCAGTAATCCGCCCATCTTCAATGCCTCAATCTTCTTTTTGTTGAATACTTCAACATGGATGCCTGCCTGTTCTCCAATATTTCTCAATGACCCTGCCAGTTTAACTGCATTGAGATGAGACAAAGGCTCATTCACAAGGTCCCGGCAGAAATATACTGCCCTTGACAGGTTGATTAATTCATGGATGTCTTTTTCATCGCGGTTTTGAGAATAAAGAAGTATTTCTGTGAGCTGATAATCATCTTTTTGCTCAGTCTTGTATTTTTTAAAACTGTAACTTCCTAAAACCATACCTTCCAGATAAGCAGAAATTATGTTCTGGTTGTTGCTGTTTTCCATTAAAACAACTTTTTCAATGGAATTGCTACGAAGTATGTCCAGGATGTCATTACCAGCCTTACGGCACGATTCATGCAGTTTGACCGGATTATCTTCTTTCCGGATGTGGTGAAGAATAATCCAGTAACCGTAACGGTTGATCGGGAAAGATTGGGTTTTATCTGATTTAAATTCTTTTTTCAGATATTCCATTTCATGCTTCTCCAATCCCAGTTGACCTATCTCTTCTGTTTCTGAAAATGGAATTATCTGAGAATTTTTCTTTTCTGCCAGTTCCCTTTTAACATGTATGTTAATGTTCATGGTTCAATGATTTATTCTTTCTTTAATGTTTTGTCAATTTCCCTGGCAATTAATGCTGTTGCCCCCCTGTTATTCTTCATAAATTGACTGGTAACTTCACAGGTATTATGGTAATAACTTTTATCATCAAACAATTTTTTGAGGATATTGTTAAGTTCTGTTTTACTTGAAATGCTAAATCCTCCTCCGGCATCTATCAACTTTCCTGCTTCCCGGAATTTTTTATGATCAGGCCCGAATACAACAGGAATCCCGAATGCAGCAGGTTCCAGGATGTTGTGCAGTCCTGTTCCAAATGCACCTCCAACATAGGCAACATAGGCATATTTATAGATTCTGCTCAGAATGCCAATGGTATCAATGACCATAATTCTGTTTGTAATCAATTTACTGTGATCAGCCTGAGTGTATAATACTGCCGGTTCATCAAGATTTTTTAATATCTGTGCAATATGGCTGTCATTCACCTGATGAGGTGCGATGATGATCTTTTTGTCTTTGTCAGTGCTTTTTATCCAGGATGTCAACAGTTCTTCATCTTTTGGCCATGTACTTCCGGCAATCAAGGTTTTCTTGCCATTAACAAATCGTTTAACCAATTCAATTTCCTCGGCCTTTTCAGCAGTATCCATGACCCGGTCGAAGCGTGTATCACCAGAGACAGAGGCTCGATTATAATAAATATTTTCCAGGAGATCCAAAGATTCTTTTTCCTGTACAAAAATTTTGTTAACAAGGTTGAGCTTTTTCCTGAACCATCCCCCGTAACATTTGAAAAATCTTTGCTCGGGCCTGAATGATGCTGATATTAGAATCAATGGGATGTCGTTATTATTTAATTCCTGGAAATAGTTAAACCAGAATTCGTACTTGACAAATATTGCGAGAGCAGGATTTAAACTTCTGACAATTGCTTTAGCATTTCCTGGTTTATCAGCAGGAAGGTAATACACAAAGTCTGCAAGCGGATAATTTTTTCGTATTTCGTATCCCGATGGGGAGAAAAATGTAATCAGTATTTTATATTTGGGATACTCTTTTTTTATGTATTCAATGATGGGCTTTCCCTGTTCAAATTCTCCCAATGAGGCGCAATGGACCCAGATGATATTTTCTGTTTCGCGGGTTTCATAAATGATTCTTTTAACCAGGTCTTTCCGGCCTCTGTGCCACGACCTTGCTTTGCTGTCAAAGCATGCTGCAATGGCAGCGGCCCATCCGTAAAGATGAATGAAAAGATTATATAAGGCCTGCATGAGGGAATTTTTAATAGTAATAATAATCTTTTGGCTTCCTTTTGTAGATCGGTATGACCCATCCTATTCTAAACCCGTTCAGGATATCAAAATGTTGATTATCATCTTTTTGCATGGTGTCAAAGTTAACATCACGCATACCTTTGGTCCAGGCCTGCATGAACTCAACACCGGCATAAAAATTAAAGATCCTGGTTTTTCCGAGGTAAAGGTATCCGACGAACTGACTGAGGGCAAAACCTCCTGAGAGGCGGTCATATCCTTTGGCGTAGTCATCTTCAAGCCATGGAACCTCATAATCTGCAATTTGTATTCTTATCCAGTGTTGTATGTATCCTGCACCAACTTTAACGAAAATGCCTGAATTTGGATTTGGGGCCAGGACGTTGAACAGCCTGCCGAAATGCCCCATAATGGTATAACCTCTTTCAAACAGGTCGAAGATTGCGTAAGTCCCGTCGGTTGATATTACCTGTCCATCCTGTGTAAGCACATTTTGCAGGATCTCATCACCGTTTTTCACCTTGTTGCCCCACATATAACTGAATTCCAATCCAAACATCCAGTTGGATTTGAGCTTTACCTGGAATCCCGGACTAATAAGAGAATTGCTGCCAAACCTGTCTTTCATATCCCCACCGGGAACCTGAAAACCATAGGAACCATATACCATGGGGGCAGTAATGGAAGAATTTTGTACGTCAGTCTGGGCAGAAACGAATCCCACTTCGATCAGAAAAACAAAAAGAGCAATATGCCTGAGAAGCCTCATAATAAATTGAATAAAAATGCATCTTTAAAACGCAAAAATAGGTAAATCAGTCTATCTGACAGGGCAATAATAAAAAATTACTGATATCGATGTACATAAAAGTTGATTTAAGCGTTTTAAGAACAATTCGTTTAAATCTTTTTGTCACTTTAAAGGAATGTCTATTTTTGCACCTGTTAATTAAATCACAATAGGATTTCACAATATTATTTCTATGAAAAAAATTCAGATGGTTGACTTACGAAGTCAGTATTTAAAGATTAAGGATGAAGTAGATACAGCAGTTCAGGAAGTGATTGATTCTTGTATGTTCATCAACGGACCGGCTGTTCACCAGTTCAAAGATAACCTTGGCAATTACCTGGGAGCAAAACATGTAATCCCATGTGCCAACGGAACAGATGCACTTATGGTATCAATGATGGCATTAGGGTTGAAACCAGGAGATGAGGTTATCACGGCATCCTTTACTTTCATTGCTACTGCGGAAGTTATTGCCGTCCTGGGGCTGACACCCATCCTGGTGGATGCAGATCCGGAAACATTTAACATTGATCCTCAGGCCATTGAAAAGGCCATCACACCAAAGACCAAAGCCATTGTGCCTGTGCATCTTTTCGGGCAATGTGCCGATATGGAAAGGATCATGGATATCGCTAAGAAGCATGATCTTTATGTTATTGAAGACACCTGTCAGGCCATCGGAGCAGATTATATTTATCTGGATGGCAGAAAGAAAAAAGCTGGGACCATCGGTGATATTGGATGTACTTCATTCTTCCCTTCCAAGAACCTTGGTTGTTATGGAGATGGCGGTGCCATTTTCACCAATGATGACAAGCTGGCAGAGGATATGCGCGCCATAGTCAACCATGGAATGAAAGAACGTTATTACCATGAAATGATCGGAGTGAATTCACGGCTTGACAGCATTCAGGCAGCCATCCTGGATATCAAATTGAAACACCTGGATGAATATGCAAAGGAAAGGAACCGGGCGGCTGATTATTATGACAAAGCCTTCAAAGACCATTCAAAAATAAAGACCCCTGTACGGTCTAAGAATTCAAATCATGTATTTCACCAATATACGCTGCTTTTGAGTGAAGATGCAGACCGTGAGGGACTCCAGAATTTCCTGAAGGAAAAGGACGTTCCCGCCATGATCTATTATCCTGTCCCATTGCACTTGCAAGAAGCTTATCTGAGCGACAGGTTCAAGGAAGGAGACTTGCCGGTGACAGAAGAGCTTTCCAGGAGGGTGATATCATTGCCGATGTCCACTGAGTTGGATGAAGAGCAATTGGAATATATTACCAGTTCTGTTCTGGAATACCTCGGTTAGTCAGAAAGGTTTTGTTTTGGGGCGATAATAAAAAACGACCCCGGCATTGCGCCGGAGCCGTCCCATTATTAACCCAAATCAAATAATTGTTATTCGAAAATAACAATGCCTATGAAAAACTAATTTACCTTGTTAATGAAAATCTTTTTTCTACTTCTTCCCAATTGACCACATTCCAGAAAGCGCCGATGTATTCAGGC
>JAGYLD010000063.1 GCA_018401355.1 Bacteroidales bacterium | reverse complement strand
TCATAAAGCGTGAAAATATTAATGTATTTTTTTAATAAAAGATGACCGGCCTGTCCACCTTAAAAAACAAATCTTTCCTTTTCTTGCCGTTTACAGTATTGCTAATGGATGATTTTAGATTTGTTTTCGGCAGTATTAACAGGTCATGCTCATTTCTTGTGATATAATTGATCAGCGTTTGAATGTAATTGTCGCCCTGAATGGTGTTTGTTTTGATCAAAGCCGGAGATTCGGTATACCTTTCAACTGCCTTTTTCCAGGTAGCCATCCGTAGCTCTGCTTCGATCATTTCTTTCATTTTAACCACATTGCAGGCATTCAGGAGTACCTTGAACGGATTGATCCATTTGAACAGCAATTGCATTTTGGTATGTGAACTTTCCGAAAAATCCGTCAGGAATAATGCTTTGCCTGGATTTTTGAACTTCATGCCTGATGGCACCACCATGACAAGTACCTGTATATCTTGTGTGTTTTCATAAAAATCTTCGAAGTCCTCGAAAAAAGTATTCTCAATCTGCCTGTTTGAAATGATTATCTGGTCAGTACTTTTCTGCAGTTCTTTCTTAAAAGCTTTAGCTACATTTTCGATCTTTATTATCCTGTTGACTTTCAGGGGATAGTTCAGCCTTGAAGCCTCACTACTCAACAGCTTATCCATGGCCTTTTCATGTATGGATTTTTCACGTTCCAGGATCTCTGAATGTGATAGTTTGTGCCCGGGAGTAATGGTCTGTGAATCTGAGTAATTGCTGCTAACACCATGGTTTGACCTGGGGTCGATGATATGTATTACATCTACTGTTGTTTCGGTATGTTTACCGACATTCAGCCCGTATGGAATTATGCTTTCCGAACCATTATTCAGGTCACTGATTATTATTGTTCTCATAATACTGGATTGATTATTGGATTGTGTTATTGAAAAATGAAAAAGGGATTCTCCAGCACTTCACACATCCACCGCAGAAACCTGGCAGCTTCAGCACCATCAATGACCCTGTGGTCGTACGAAAGCGATAATGGAAGGATAAGCCTCTTTTCAAATTCCTCTGTAATATAAACCGGCCTGTGCCGGCTTTTTGATACTCCCAGGATGGCGACTTGCGGGGAATAGACAATTGGGGTGAACGATATTCCTCCAATGCCTCCCAGATTTGATATGGTGAAATTGCCCCCTTGCAGTTCATCCGGCGAAATCTTCTTATTCCTGGCTTTTTCTGCTAATTCTGAAAGTTCATTTGCGAGTTTTATCAGCGGTTTTTTGTCAACATCCTTTATGATCGGAACTAATAGTCCTTGTTCTGTATCAACTGCAACACCAATATTACAGTATTTTTTAAGTATAATTTGATTGTTTTCCTCATCCAGGCTTGAATTAAACCTTTGAAACCTTAAGAGGGCGAAAGCAGAAAGTTTCAGTAATATCGATGTAATGGTGAGTTTGCTTCCTTTCTCCCGGTATTCACCTTCGTTTTCTTTTATAAATTTTTCCAGATCCGTAACATCAGCTTCATCAAACTGTGTGACATGTGGTATCTTCCTCCATGAGTCTGCCATTTTTGAAGCCGTCAGCTTACGGATATTGTCCATCGTTACTTTCTCAATGTGACCCCATTGTGAAAAATCAGGCAGTTCCGTTTCATCTTTCCGGCTTTCTTTCCGGGGTTTATCTTTTCCGGTTTTTGATTGTTCCAGGATATCATCCCTGGTAATCCTTCCTCCCGGGCCGCTTCCTTCAACTGTTCTCAGGTCAATATCATGCTCCCTTGCCAGCCTTCTGGCCAAAGGTGATGCAGCTATCTCTTTTGGTTCCTTCTCATCATTTTCACTATCTTCTTTTTCCTCTTCCTTATCCTGTTCTTGTGTCTGTTTTTCTTTTTCTTCTCCTTTTTGGTCTTCTTCCCTTTTTCCCTGTTCCTCCTGCTTTTCTTCTTTCTTTTCTTTGTCGTTTTTTTCTGCTTTGTCAGATTCCTTCTCTGATTCTTTCTCCTCCTCTTTTTCTTCCTCTTTCTCTTCTTCTTTTCCTTCTTTTTCTTCCTCTTTTTCTTTTTCTTCTTCTTCTTTTCCTTCTTTTCCTTCTTTTCCTTCTCCTTCAAGAACCATAATTACCTGACCTACTTCAACTTCATCACCTTCCTCAACCCTGATTTCGCTGACATCTCCTTCATAATTTGATGGAATGTCCGTTGTTGCCTTATCGGTTTCAACTTCTGCCACTGGCTGGTCCTTGTTTACATGATCGCCTTCAGATACGAGGAGGCGGGAAATTATTCCTGTTTTTACATTTTCAGCAATATCCGGTATTTTAATCTCTATTTTCATAACTTTTTTGTTTGGGTTTATTCCTGGTTATATTCCTCCGGCATTGAATTAGTCGTTGGCTTTATTCAGTTTTTTTTCTGCCTGTTCAAGTTTTTTATCAGTGATTTTTCCTTCGGCGTTCATCTGTTTCAGGGCTGCGTAAGCGATATGTCCTGCACTGACTTTGAAGTGTTTTCTCAGATTTTCCCGGTCTTCACTGAGTCCAAAACCATCAGTACCCAATGCAACGAACCTTCCTGGGAAAAATGATGATACCGAAAGCGGAACAGTTTTTATGTAGTCTGTTGCTGCAACAAAGATTCCATTGTCTTTTCCAACACATTCTTCGATGATTGTTTTTCCGTCCTGGCTGTTTTTAAGCTTTGATGCCCCCTCTTTTAACCTGGCATCATCGTAAAGCTTCTTAAAGCTGGTAACACTCCAGACATCCGCTTCTATTCCATGGTCATCTTTGAGTATCCCTGCAGCCTTTAGCGCTTCGTTCAATATTGTGCCGCTGCCAAGGATGTGAAGGTTATGCTCGTTTTTTTCAGATGGTTTGTATTTATACATCCCTTTGATGATGCCTTCTTCAATTCCTTCCTGGTCGGGCATTGGGGGCATTTTGTATTTTTCATTCATGATGGTGATGTAATACATCAGGTCTTCTCCTTCCTGGTACATCCTTCTTATTCCTTCCTGGATGATCACTGCCAGTTCATAGGAAAATGCCGGATCATAAGCTTCAATGCCCGGAACTGCCATCGCATAATGATGGCTTTGACCATCCTGGTGCTGCAGGCCTTCACCCAACAGGGTTGTCCTTCCTGAGGTCCCGCCAAGGAGGAATCCTCGGGCTCTGGCATCTGCTGCTGCCCAGATAAGGTCTCCGATTCGCTGGAATCCGAACATGGAGTAAAACAGGAAAAATGGAATGCAATGAATCTGATGTGTGGCATATGAAGTTCCTGCCGCTATGAATGAAGACATGGATCCAGCTTCGGTAATACCTTCTTCCAGGATGGCACCATCTTTCGCTTCCTTGTAAAAGAGAAGGTTTTCCTTATCTACAGGTTCATATACCTGTCCTTTGTGTGAATATATTCCGGCCTGCTTGAATAAGGCATCCATGCCAAAGGTGCGGGCCTCATCCGGTACGATGGGTACAATGTTTTTTCCGGTGTTTTTGTCTTTCAGCAATTGACCGATAAGATGGACACAAGTCATTGTGGTGGCTACTTCCCGGTCTCCCGATCCTTTATAGTATTGTTGGAACAAGGATTCATCGGGCATCCTGAATTCGGGGTTGCCGGTATTCCTTTCTGGTAAATATCCGCCCAGGTCTTCCCGCCTTTTCTTCAGGTACTTTACTTCTTCACTGTCGTCATCCGGCTTATAAAATGGTGCATGCGCTGCTTCCTCTTTGGAAACCGGGATGTTAAACCTTTCCCTGAAGGCATGAAGTTCCTCTTCATTCAGCTTTTTTTGCTGATGAGTAATGTTTCTTCCTTCGCCCGCCTCACCCATACCATATCCTTTTATTGTCTGGGCAAGGATCACTGTCGGAGCTCCCTGGCTTTCCACAGCCGCTTTATATGCATTGTAAACCTTTACCGGATCGTGCCCCCCCCGGCGCAGAGCTGCGATCTCCTCATCGCTCATGTCTTTGACAAGCTCCAGGAGCTCTTCGTATTTGCCAAAAAAGTTTTCCCTGATATAATTACCGTCTGACGCTGAATATTTCTGGAACTCCCCGTCGACGGTTTCTGCTATCCTTTTTTTCAGGAGTCCTTTGTTATCTTTTTCGAAAAGTGGGTCCCAGTTTTCTCCCCACATCACCTTGATGACGTCCCATCCTGCTCCTCTGAATGCCATACTTAATTCCTTAATGATGGAACCGTTTCCTCTGACAGGGCCGTCGAGACGCTGCAAGTTGCAGTTGATAACAAATATCAGATTGTCAAGTTCTTCACGTGCCGCCAGCGTTAGAGCACCCATAGATTCGGGTTCATCCATTTCTCCATCTCCGAGAAATGCCCAGATTTTTTGGTTATCCCTATCTATAAGTCCCTTATCATGAAGATACTTATTGAACCTCGCCTGATAAATTGCCATGATAGGACTGAGGCCCATTGATACCGTGGGGAATTGCCAGTACTCTTCCATACTTCTTGGATGGGGATAGGAGGGAAGACCCTTTCCTGATGCCAGTTCCCTTCTGAAATTTTCGAGTTGCTCCTTGCTGATTCTTCCTTCAAGGAAGGATCGTGCATAAATACCTGGTGATGCATGGCCCTGAAAGTAAACAATGTCCTTTTGTTTGCCTCCTTTGAAAAAATGGTTAAAGCCCACCTCATATAATGTGGCTGCAGAGGCATAGGTTGAGATATGCCCCCCGATCCCGTCTTTTTTGCGGTTTGCCTGCACAACCATCGCCATGGCGTTCCATCGGATAAGGCTTTTTATCTTTCTTTCAAGCTGACGATCTCCCGGATAAGGCGTTTCCTCAGATTTAGAGATGGTATTGACTCTTGGGTCATATCTGCAAAGCCCCGGATCAATACCTTTCTCTATAGCATGCTTCAACTGCAGGTCAAGAATTTCGCGCACCCTCTCTTCGCCTTCATTTTCAATTATGAAGTCAAGAGATGCTAACCATTCCTTGTTTTCTGCTTCGTAAATCTTTGTCCTGTTTTCTTTTTCCATAAAATATTCCGGTTGGTTCCTCCTGCAACTCCTGCGCTGTTTAATAGGGATGATTAAGCCAATTCGACAGAGGTGAGCTGAATGTCAACCCCGGTTAGTGCTTTTGAAACAGGACAGTTATCTTTTGCCGTATCAGCCAGTTTTTTTATGAGATCTTCGGAAATAGACGGGGCCGTAACCCTGGTCCTTAATTCAATTTTGGAGATCTTATGTCCATCACCCTCTTTAACCAGGGTAGTGCCGGCTGTTGTTGATATTTCTTCAGGATCATAGCCTTCTGCACTGATGATCTTTGATAATGCCATTGAAAAACATGCCGATATAGCTGCGGAGATAAGTTCCTCGGGATTGGTATATGTGCCCTCCTCAAATCTCGACTGAAAATTGTAGTTTGTCTTAAAATTTATTGAACTGAGTTCTATTATTCCTTTCCCGGTTTCCAGCTCTCCTTTCCACCGGGCATGTGCTCTTCTTTCTTTCATATTTATTGTTTTTAATTAAAGGTCTTCTTTTATGATTCTTTCTTTTGGAACACCCATTTCCTTCAAAGAGGATAACACGAGGTCGATCATTTTTGGAGGTCCGCAGACGTAATAATACTGGCCTTCGTCAGGTGCCTTTTTTTCAATGTATTCCTTGTCAATAATGCCATGATCATATTGATCGGTTTTTTCTTCCGATAAAATATTGATGAAATCCGGTCCCAGCATACTTTCAAATTCTTCCTGCAGAAATATGTCATTCTTTGACTTGTTCCCGAATATCAGTTTGTTGCCCTTCAACTTGTTTTCTTTTTCAAGCTTCCTGAAAATTGCGATAAATGGTGTAACACCGGCACCTCCTGCAATAAATGTTCCCGGGCCCTTGTACTGGATGGCACCAAATACTTCGTCAAGCAACAGTTCCTCGCCTGTTCCCGTATTTTGTAGTTCATTTGTAACACCTTCATGTGAAGGATAAATTTTTATTGTGAATTCCAGGAAGTTATTGTCTGGTAAATTGGTAAATGTAAACGGGCGTTTCTCTTCTTTCCATTCATTTTTATTGATAGACACCTCTGTGGCTTGCCCGGGTATAAAATCATAATTATCAGGTCTTTCCACGCGGAGACGCTTGACGTTATAATTTATTAACCTGGTGTCAATTATTCTTACAGAATGCACTTTCATATTATTCTTTCCCTTCTTTGGCGTTAATACTGAAAATATTTTCCAGGATGGCAGTCTGCAAAAACTGACGCTGGATACATGTCCTGGATGCAATATTTATTACGGTACCCTACATAGGTACAAGACTTATGCCATCGGAATCTTACATCTTATTAACGGAGGTAATACAGGCAGGCCGGGAAGTTTAATCAAATTATGCAATTTGGGGAATAGCCCGGATTGTGGAATTATTACTCTAATCCTGTGCAATCACTTGCACATATAGATATTACTGTAATGTGATTGTTGATTTTTTTTTTAATGTTATAACCTGTAAAACTTGTGGATGGATATATCAAAAAGCTGACAATGATATATTCTGGCATGAAAGTTCTTATACTCAATTATGCTTGATTGAAAAAGAAAGGGAAATATTTATAACTGTTTAAGTCAGAAATGATATTCAGTTTATAAAATGATTAATACAATAAAAATTTGATAATTATGAAAAAGTTGGAAAACAAAGTAGCATTAATAACTGGTGGGGCAGGAGGGATCGGCAGATCTACGGCCGAATTGTTCCTTAAAGAAGGAGCCTCTGTGATGCTTGTTGATCTTAATGATGATGAGTTGAAGAACATTGAAAATGAATTGTCCAATGACGGAAAGTTAGCCGTGATAAAGGCTGATGTGAGCAATCATGAAGATGTCAAAAAGTATGTCAGCGAAACTGTAGAGAAGTTTGGACAAATTGATGTCTTTTTTAATAATGCAGGAATTGAAGGTGTCGTCAAACCCATTCCGGAATATCCCGTTGAAACGTTTGATAAGGTTTTTGATGTTAATGTGAAAGGAATCTGGCTTGGCTTAAAGGAAGTTATACCTGTTATGAAAACGAATGATAACGGTGGAAGTATCATAATTACCTCTTCTGTGGCCGGCCTGGCGGGGACTGCCAACGTAAGTCCCTATGTAGGAAGCAAACATGCATTGATCGGGATAATGAAATCTGCAGCTCTTGAAGTTGCCTCATACAAAATCCGTGTTAACACAATCAATCCTTCACCTGTTGATAACCGCATGATGCGTTCATTGGAAAAAGGATTCGGTGGTGAAGGTGCCGAACAGACAAAAGAACAGTTCAAGCAGATGATCCCTCTTGGAAGGTATGCGGACAATGAAGAGATTGCTGATCTTGCCCTTTTTCTGGCAAGTGACGACAGCCGGTTTATCACCGGTTCCATACACAGGATTGATGGGGGGATGCTGGCCAGCTAACAAATTGGATCAGCCTACGTGCTTTTCAATCATCTCCATCAACTCCTCCTTCTTAATCGGTTTTGTAATGTAATCATTACACCCGGCTTCCAGCGCATTTTCCCTGTCACCATGCAGGGCATAGGCTGTTTGTGCAATAATGACAATGTCTTTGTTAAATTTCCTGATCTCCTGAGTGGCTTCATGCCCGTTCATCTCAGGCATTTTTATGTCCATCAGGATAAGTTCCAGCTCCGGGTGTTTTTTGCAAAGCTCAATGGCTTGTTTTCCTGTTTTGGCATGAAGGATGGTTTTGCTGTTTTTCTTGAGCATTTCCGTTAATAATGCGTCTGAAGACTCAATGTCCTCAGCAATCAATATGTTGAGATCCTTTTTCATTTCTTTTTCTTGTTCTTGCTCTTGTGTTTTTTTGATTCTGTTATTCTGGCTCTCTCCTGTTGTTTCAAATGGGATAGTAAAAAAGAAATTTGATCCTTTGTTTTTTACTGACTTCAGACCAATATTCCCTCCCAGCATTTCAACGTATGCTTTTGAAATTGCCAGCCCCAGCCCAGATCCTTCATAAGAGTGGATTATATCATATTCTTCCTGTATAAAACGCTCAAAGATATGTTCTTGTTTATGCCCTGCAATTCCAATTCCGGTATCTTCCACATAAAATTCAATAAAATCATTTTTCTTTTTGTATCCAAATTCAATTTTTCCCCTGTGCGTATATTTTATGGCATTTTTTAAAAGGTTTGACAGGATGGCAAACAATTTGGCTTTATCTGTTTTTAAATAAGTTTCTTTCTTTTCCAAAGGACAAACATAATTGAAATCCAGTCCTTTTTTCTCTGTTTCCGGTTTAAAAAAATTATACAATGATATGATCTCATCATTGATGTTGGTTTTGCTGATGCAGATATCCATCTGGCCTGCTTCGATCTTTGAGATATCAATGATATCGTTGATGGTGTTTAACATTCGGTAGCCACTTTCTTCAATTACCTGGATATATTTATTGAGCTGTTCTTTGGTAAGTTCCGGTTCCTTTAGCAACTCAGCGAAACCCAATATGCCATTCATTGGTGTCCTGATCTCATGGCTCATGTTAGCCAGAAATGCAGTTTTCAGACGGTCGCTTTCCTCTGCCTTTTCTTTTGATTTGATGAGTTCGTTCTCTGTGGCTTTCCTGTTTGTGATATCCCTGGCAATGCCCCATAGATAATCAATGTTTCCGAATTTATCCGTTACTGCATATGATTGCATTTCCACCGGAAAAATGGTGCCGTTTTTCCGGATGTACTCTTTTTCATAAATACCCGAATAATGCTTTTTCAACAGCTTCTTTTCCCATATTTCTTCTCTTTCCCAATCTCTCCATTTTTTGGGCGTGATCTCATAAAATGTGTTTTTGCTGTTTAATTCTTCAAAGGTATAACCCAGCATTTTAATATATGCCTTATTGCAATCAATGATCTTTTCATTCAAATCTACCATAACAAATCCGTCACGGCTCCCGTTGAAGATCTCCATATATTTTCTTTGGCTATCCTGCAGGGCGATATTTACTTGCTTCCTTTCAACCATTTCTGCGATAAGCTTGGCTGAGATATCCAGACGCTCCTTGGCAAGATCAATGATAAAGGCAGGGCGGGTTTCATACTGCCTGCTGATAGTCTTTAACTTTGCGATAGATACTTTGTATTTCGACGATATATCTTTAAGTGTTTCTTCGTCCTTTGGAGGATCACCATGGCCGAAATTTATGGCACCTATCACTTTTTTGTCAACCATAATGGGTATGGCATAGATCTTTAGCCCTCCATTGCATTTAATTTCAACAGGGCATTTTTTATTTATGGCCTGCAAGGAGGCATCCTGCCAACAGGATTCATGACAATGCCATTGTCCTGAATTTAATGCTTCAGCATTATTGCAATTCTTGCATAATTTTCTTGAAGCATCATCCAGAAAACTGCACCAATTTGATGAAAAGATACCCAGGGCATAATCACCGTTTTTTTCATAAATGGCTGCTGAAGTTTCCAGCAATGATAGATAGTCACTGACAATGTTTTCAAGTACCTCTTTTCCAACAGAATTGAGAATTAGGCCATCCTTGTTAAGTGTGCTTAAGTCACCATATCCAGGCCTTTTGTAAGAAGGTTCATCGTTTTTGGGGCTAAGCAGCCATTCGATCTTTTTTAGCTCTTTATCCTTTTCTCTGATCTCTGTTACATCTTCTCCTGAACTCAATACACCTGTAATATTTCCATTCCCATCTTTTATAAGGCTGTTGAACCATAAGACGATCCGGACACCCTTGTTTTTTGTAGCTACTTCATTTTCACCGAGTTCGTTCATGTTGGCTTTGCCTGTAATGATGTCCCGGAATTGTTTTTTTACTTCCAAAATTTTGCTTGCGGGTGAAAAATGCTCAAACCAATCTTTACCCAACATCTCTTTTTCTGAATAACCCAGTATTTCTGAAGCTTTTTTATTGGCCAGCATAATTTTGCCCTTTGAATCCAGCGCAATGATCATGGTCCCGGCTATGTCAAGATAATGCTGTGCACGGTTTCGTTCAAGGCTTAATTTTTGGGCTAGCTCATTTAATTTCATATTTGTGGATTGGAGATCTTCGTTCTGAACCCTCAATTCCTCATTAAGTGCAGCAACCTCTTCATTCAACGCAAGTAAGTCTTCATATTGAGAAGCCATAAGGGCACTCTGTTTTGCCAGTTCATCATTGCTGGCCAAAAGTTTCTTGTTTTGATCGGTAATTTTTTCCTGATTCTTTCGAATTTCTTTCTCCTGCTCCATCCTGAATGAAATATCGCTGATGGCTAACCTGGCAAGCTCATCCTCTTTTTCATCATAATGTACGGCATCCAACCTGGCATGAAATTCGTGATCACTGCCGGATCTCAATATAAACTCACAAAATGCGCTGTTCTTTTCTTTAAATAACTTTTTGCAGGTTAAATAAACTTTATCTTGATAATCAGGATGGATGAATTTATTGAATTTATTGTTGATTAATGTGCCTATGCTTTGCTTTATTTGATGCGAGAATGTTTTGTTACAGTTCCTTATAACGAAATCTTTGTCGATGATCACATAACCCACCGGAGCATTATCGAAAAGGTCCTGATATTGTTTTTTTGATTCCTGAATTCTTTCCTGTTGTTGCCTCAGTTCTTCATTTTGTATTTCAAGTTCTATCTGGTAAACGCTTAATTCTTCCAGGACTTTTTCAATATTATCACCTTTTTCAAATGCACTGTGTGTATTCTTTCTTTGTTCGATGATCTTTTCTGCTTTTTTCCTCAGGTTGTTTCCGTTTTTTTCCATTTTGAAAGGTTTAAAAATCTTTCCAGGTTTTTTGAGATTTTGTTTCTTCCTTGGTTATTTCTTCGATGCTGAAAATTCCTCCTGCAGGATGTCCGTTTTCATCCAGCATTGGTGAACCGTTTACTTTTAGGTATCTTGGCTTACCCTGCCTGTCCCTGGTCATCATTGCGTAATTATTTAGTTCTGTCATGCCTCCCATGATAAGACTGACCGGAAGCTTATTATTGGGTATTTTATTACCCTCTATATCATTTATTTCCCATTCTATATCATTATATTTCCTGTTTTGGATTTCCTTCCTGTTTACTCCCAAAATCTCCTCTGCTCTTTTATTGGCAAAAGTTATCATGCCATTTTTAGCAACTACAGTTTTACCAACAGGACTGTTCTCTAATATCCGGAAAAGTAGATCTCTGTTTCTTTCTATTTCTTTTTCGTGGTTGATTTTTTCTGTGATGTCTTCAAATATAGTATAAACGCGATGGGGTTTTTCAACGCCATCTTTAAATTCAGGTATGGCATGTATATTGATCCATCTGTGCTCTTTTTTTATCGGGTGGTAAACGCCCATTAAAATGTTATTGACCTCCTTGCCAGATCTTAGTGCCAGCATTGAGGGATGTTCTTTCCCGGGAAATTCAGAACCATCCTCCCTGATTGATTTCCAATCAGGATCCACAGAGGTTTTTCCCTTCATCTGATCTGTTGTTAAACCCAGAATTCTTTCAGCTGCCGGATTTGCTGCGATAATCTGTCCTTTTGAATCCTGGTATACAACCCCATGGATCATGGAATCAAAGAGGTTTTCGTATTGCTCCTGCGATTCTTTGAGCTTGGAAATATCGATGATTGTTATGGTAATTCCTTCAATTGCATTTTCCTCTGTTCTGTATGGCATGATCCTGATAAAATTCCAGTTCCCCATTGGATCCTTAACCTCTTTTTCTATTGTTTTAAGTGTATCAAGGACATTTTGTATGTCGTTAAGGAAGTTTTTATAGTTTATGTTCAGGGAAATATGATTAATAGGTCTGCCAATATCCATCTCCATAACATTGATTACCCGCGAGATTAAATTTGTATATTTTCTGATCCTGAGCTTCTTGTCGAGGTATAATATGCCAACATTGGTGTTTTTCAAAAGATTGTTTATGTCATTGTTGAGCTGGGTTAGCTCTTCGATCTTGTTTTGATATTCCGAATTAACAGTATATAACTCTTCGTTCACGGATTGCAACTCTTCATTGGTGCTTTGCAGTTCCTCATTGGAAGCAATAAGTTCTTCGTTGGTGCTTTGCAGCTCTTCATTTGAAGTTTCAAGTTCTTCAATTGTTGCCTGCAGATTTTCCTTGGTAAATTGCAGCTCTTTTTCCAGTTCAATGTAATGTTCACTTAACTGGTTGCTTAATTCCAGGCTATCACTTACTTTGGTTTCAATCTTAGATCTTTCTTCTGTAACATGCTCAAAAGATACCAGGATGAATTTACTTTTATTGAATTTATCAGATAAAGGCCGGGCAGTAATATTTACCTGTATATTTTGTGTTTTTAACAGTATATCTTTAAAAATAATCTCCTTATTGTCGTTGATCACTTTGTGCAGCATACTGTTCAGAACAACGGAGATTTCTTGCGGGACCATTTCCAGCAAATCAAATCTGGGTTTGCCTGCCGGGATTTTAATGAATTCATTGATGTCTTTAAAAATATGTACTACCCTAAATTCCTCATTAACGATCACAGAGGAAGGCATTAAGTATTCCAAAAGGTCGATCAAAATGTTGTCGGGAAGTGTAGAGTTATCATCATTAGGGGCAGTGAGGTTATTGGGCTTAAATTTGGGCCTGATTCTTTGATTCAGGGGTTGCAGATAGGTGCTGGCAATAACGGGCTTGAATCCTGGTTTTTGTCTGTACAATTTCCATTTGCTGTTAATTACTTTAAAACCGGCTGACATATCTCCGAGAGATTCACTGCTTCCAAGGAATAGTCCGGCACCAGGTGCCAGCGAATAATAGAACATTGAGATGATCTTTTGTTGCACATCATGATTCAGATAAATCAGCATATTTCTGCAAACGATAAGATCAATTTTCGAAAAGGGTGGATCTTTGATTACATTTTGCTGGGCGAAGATCACCATGCGCCTTAATGATTCTTTTACCTGGAAGCCTCCTTTATTTTCTTTTATAAAAAACTTTCTCAGGCGTTCAGTGGAAACATCGGTTATAATGCTTTCCGGATAAATGCCTGCACTTGCTATTTCGATATGTTCTTTGTCAACATCAGTGGCGAAAAGCTTCACACCCTGATGAAGCTTATTCCTTTCCATATATTCTGAGATCAACATTGCAATGGAATATGCTTCTTCTCCTGTTGAACAACCCACTGACCATATCCTGAGGAAATCATTTTGCTTTTTATCAGAAAATAATGACGGAATTATCTTTTCCTCCAGTAATTTGAATGCCTCCGGGTCCCTGAAGAATTGAGTTACACCAATGAGCAGGTCTTTATAAAGGGTATTCACTTCTTTGGGTGCATAATCCAGGAATTCGAGGTATTGCTGAAAGTTATCAATCTGATTGATTGCCAGTCGTTTTTCCAACCTTCGTGTTATTGTAGTGGGTTTGTAGAATGTGAAGTCCACTCCAATCTTTTCCCTGATGGCCTTTAAGATTCTCAGTAAAATATCTTCATCGGATGGATTTTGCGGAGCTTTTTCCGATTTTGAAATATAGGGGTGTTTAATATAATCCAGAATGGCTTCAGGCATTTCTTCAGGAGTAAGAATATAGTCTACCATGCCTGTTGCAACAGAACTTTTGGGCATACCATCAAATTTAGCACTGCGATTATCCTGCGCAAAAACGGCGCCACCATTTTCTTTTATTGCTCTGATGCCTAGAGCTCCATCACTTCCGGTTCCTGATAATACAATGCCTATGGCATTTTTTTCGAAATCCTGTGCCAAAGACCGGAAGAAAATGTCTATCGGGAGATATAATCCCTTTTTATGATCATAATCCGATAAAAAGATTTTTTTATCAAAGATGGTCATATTCTTTTTGGAAGGAATAAGGTATATGTTGTTGGGTTTTATGCTCATACTCTCTTTTGCCGTTTGCACGGGCATCTTGGTATATCTTGCTATGAGCTCACCCATGAGGCTTTTATAGTCAGGAGATAAATGTTGAACAACTACAAAAGCCAAACCTGAATTATCAGGCATGTTCTTGAAAAATGTTTCAATGGCTTCCAGCCCACCGGCTGAAGCGCCAATACCAATACAAAATTTCAATTTTTGCCTGCTTGAAGGAGGTTTTGAAGCATTACTTTTCTCACCCATTGGAAATGGAATTTAATGCCTAAAATAATAAAATACTTATATATTACCAACTGTTGTCTACGACTTTTTTCAACAACCCTTCCTTGTCTCTTATATCCACCAAAAGTTGTCCGGAAGGATCATACCTGAAATAACGATAGTCGGTATGTAAAGGTTCATCCTCTTTGCCTGAAATATTATATTTAACTTTTAGAACAGTAAAGAAATCTTTGGCATATTCAGTTGGAATATATTCCCGGAAACGCATCATATTTTGTTCTTGCGGAGTAACTTCTGATAAGAGAATTTGTCTGTATTGCTCAATTGGCGGGTCAGAGTATATGAAATAAAACCTGGCTTCAATGTTGGTTGCATTGGTATCGCCAGTGTTTGAAAATAATACGCTGACACCGAATTGGGTAAGGTCTCCCATTATTGTGTCCTGGCTGATATTTAACCGGTAATTCAATAGCGGTAACCTTGCTGATTCCCTTAATTTTTGCTGTGTACCGGCATTTTTTAATATCAGGAAAGCAATGATTGCAACTATGGCCAGAATGATGAAGGGTAGCCAGATCCTTACGAAAGAGTTGGTTCTATTTTTATGGCTCATGTTTAAGGTTTTTGTATATCAGTGTTTTATAATTTTGATGGTTTGTGCTTTTTCACCAGAGCATATTTTACAAAAATACACCCCTGCCTGAATCAGTTTAGTATCCCAGTAGTGAAAAA